>JASHXS010000020.1 GCA_030043405.1 Thermoplasmata archaeon
TCGAGCGGAACCCAGGATGCCGTCTCCCGAACTCCTTAAGTTCCGACTGAACGGCCACCCGGTCGAGGTTCCCGCCGAACCGGCGCGGATCCTGTTGGACCTCCTCCGCGAGGACCTCCAACTGACCGGCACCAAGCGAGGATGCGATCTCGGTACGTGCGGGTGCTGCGCGGTGCTGCTGGATGGGCGCCCCACCCTGAGCTGTCTCGTGCTGGCTCGACTCGCGCAGGGTCGGACCGTGACGACGATCGAGGGGATCTCGCCCCCGCAGGGGCTCTCCGATCTCCAACGGGCGTTCGTCGAGATCGGGGCCACGCAGTGCGGGTTCTGTACGCCCGGCTTCATCGTGACCGCGACCGCCCTGCTCCGTGAGCATCCGCACCCGGACCGCGCGGAGATCATGCAGGCGATCTCGGGCAACCTGTGCCGCTGCACGGGGTATACCAAGATCATCGAAGCGATCGAGCGCGCCGCGAAGGAGCGCGCCTGATGGCGAGCACGACCCCACCCCCGTTCCGCCTGATCGGGCAGAAGGTCCCCTATGTCGAGGGGCCGCTCAAGGTCACGGGGCGGGCCGAGTACACCGACGACATCAAGCGGCCCGGTCAGTTGGTGGGTCGGCTGCTCCGCAGCCCGTGGCCGCACGCGCGCCTCCGCTCGGTCGACGTGAGCGCGGCCCGCGCGCTCCCCGGCGTCTTCGCCGTGCTCACGGGAGAACGGTACCCGACCGCGTTCGGAGTCCTCCCCATCACGCACGACGAGACCGCCATCGCGGTCGACAAGGCCCGGTACATCGGGGACATCATCGCGGCGGTGGCGGCCGCGGACGAACGGACGGCCGAGCAGGCCCTGTCGCTGATCCGGTTCGAGGTCGATCCCCTTCCCGAGTACGCGGACCCGCGGGACGGCACCGGTCGGGTGACCGAACCGATCCACGCGCGGGGGTTGAACGGTTCGAACATCCAGAAGGAGGTCGTCCAGCACTTTGGCGACGTCGACGCCGCCTTCGCCCAGGCGGCGCTCTCCGTTCGGGTGCATGGGAACTTTGCCGGCGTGACGCACGCGTTCACGGAACCGATGGCCACGATCGCGGAGGCGACGCCCGATGGTCGGCTCACCGTCTGGAGTGCGACCCAGGTGCCGCACTACCTCCACCGCTCCCTGAGCGAGGTCCTCGGGATCCCGATGCATCGGATCCGGGTGATCAAGCCGGAGGTCGGGGGGGGCTTCGGAGGGAAATCCGACCCGCTCCCTCACGAGATCGTCTGCGCCGCGCTCGCCCTCGAGACCGGGCGACCGGTCAAGATCCTCGTGGACCGCGAGGACGTGTTCTACACGAATCACGGGCGGCACCCCACCCAGAACGACATCCGCATCGCGATGGACGCGCGCGGACAGATCCTGGCCTACGACATCGAGGCCCTCATCGACGGCGGGGCCTGGAGCTCGTTCGGGACCGTCACGACGTACTACAACGGCGTTCTCTCGATGGGACCGTACCGGGTCCCGAATTTCCGGTACCGGGGGCGCCGCGTCTACACCACCAAGCCGCCCTCCGGGGCCATGCGGGCGCACGGCGGGACGAACCTCCGCTACTCGATCGAGGTGGCCCTCGACCAGCTGGCCGAACAGCTCCACCTCGATCCCTTCGACCTGCGGGACCAGAACGCGCTCCCCCCGAACTCCACGACCGTCAACGAGTTCCGCATCACCTCCACGTCGTTCCGGAAGTGTCTCGCGGCCGCGCGGACCCAGAGCGGTTGGGACCGGAAGTTCCGTCAGCTCCCGTACGGCCGGGGGGTCGGGCTCGGCTGCGGGTTCTACATCTCGGGCTCCAACAGCCCGATCCACTTCACGCCGGTGATGCCCCAGTCCACGGTCCATCTGAAGGTCGACATGGACGGCGGGATCGCGGCCCACTCGATGCAGGCGGACATCGGTCAGGGTTCGAACACGCTGCTCGCCCTCATCGTCGCGGAGGTGCTCGGCGTGGACCTCGAGCGCGTGCATGTCCAGCGCGTCGACTCCGACGTGAGCCCGATCGACATCGGGTCGTATTCGAGCCGGGTGACGTTCATGATGGGGAACGCGGCTCGCGCCGCCGCGGAGCAGCTCCGCGCCAAGCTGCTCGCCGGGGCGTCGGCGCTCACGGGCGTCCCCGTCGAGGACCTGGAGGTGGGCCACGAACGGTACTTCTCGCGTCGGGACCCGACGGTGGGGGCCACCTTCATGGAGTCGCTCCACCGGGCGATGGAGCGGGAGGGGGCCCTCGTCGCCAGCGGCGCCTACAACTCCCCGAAGATGGGCGGGTCGTTCAAGGGCGCTCGGGCCGGGACGGCCCCGGCGTACTCCTTCGCGGCGTATGTCGCCGAGGTGGAGGTCGACGTGGACACCGGCGTCTACCACGCGGAGACCGTGTGGGCGGCGTTCGATTGCGGTCGCGTCCTCAACCGGCTGGCCGTGGAGGGGCAGATCGAAGGGTCCGTCCACATGGGGCTGGGCCAGGTGATGGGCGAGTCGATGAACTACCGCGGGACTCGGCTGATGAATCCCTCGCTGCTCGAGTACAAGATCCCGATGCCCCAGCAGATGCCGAAGGTCGAGATCCTGCTCGTCGGGGACGACGACCCGGAGGGACCGTTCGGGGCGAAGGAAGCCGGCGAGGGGCCGCTCATCGCGACGTTACCGGCCGTCGGCAACGCGCTCTACGATGCTGTGGGGGTGCGGTTCACCGACCTGCCGATCACGCCCGACAAGGTCCTGAAGGGGATCGACCAGCGGCGTCGGGAGGAGCGGCCCTGGAAGGGGCACTGACGTCCATGCATCTCGACCCGTTCGAACTCCACCGACCGGCTTCCGTCGAGGAGGTGGTCTCGCTTTCAGGCCGCCTCGCCGGGCAGTTCGATTACCTCGCGGGGGGCACGGACCTGCTGCCGAACTACAAGATGCACCTCAACCTGCGCCCCCACCTGGTGGCGCTGGAGGACGTCCCCGAGCTACGGGGCCACTCCCTGGATCGCCTCGGGGCGATGGAACGGCTCGCGGACGTCGAGCAGGACCGGGGCCTCGCCGCGGCGTACCCGCCGATCGGTGACGCGGTCCGCGAGGTCGCCACGCCCCTGGTCCGGTCGAGCGGGACCGTCGGCGGGAACCTGTTGGTGGAGACGCGCTGCTTCTTCTTCAATCAGAGTTACTTCTGGCGCGAGAGCCTCGGGTTCTGCCTCAAGGCGGACGGGGACCGCTGCCACGTGGTCCCGCAGAAGAAGAAGTGCTACGCCACCTTCTCGGGCGACCTGGCCCCCGCGCTGATGGCCGTCGAGGCGGAGGTCGAGGTGGCGGGTGGCGAAGGCCGACGTCGTTTCCCCGTGGAACGGCTGTACGACGTCGGGGGCGACGGCATCCACCGCACGACGCTTCGTCCGGGCGAGCTCCTGGTCGCGGTCCACCTACCCGTCCATTCGCGGTCGCGCCCGGGGGCCTACCTCAAACTCCGCGTGCGGCCCTCGTACGACTTTCCCGAGCTGGGCGTGGCCGCCTCCGGGACGATGGATGGGACCCGGGTTCAGCGCCTCCGGCTCGCCATCGGAGGCGCCGAGATGGCCCCGCGACGGTACGACGCGATGACCGACCGACTCGTCGGCGAGACGCTCTCCGCGGACCGACTCGCGGCGTTTGCCCTCGAGATGGAACGCTCCGTCCGGCCGGTGCACAACACCTTCCTGCTGCCGGATTACCGGAAGCGGATGGTCTCCGTCTATGTGCGGCGCGCGATCGAGCGGGTCCAGGCCGGGGGCGCGAAGTGACGGACGAGCCCCGGTTCGAGCTCATCGAACTCCAGCGGCTCCGCGAGCATGAGGAGATCGACCCCGGGGCCGTCCAGGCCCTCGCCGACCGCCTCCGGCGGGACGAAGTTGTCCAGGATCCGATCTGGGTCGCGCGGGGGTCGTGGGTGGTCCTCAACGGCCACCACCGTGTGGCCGCGCTCAAGCGGCTCGGGGCGACCCGCGCGCCGGCCTGGGTGTTCGACTACGACTCGCCCGCGGTGCATCTCGAGCGGTGGTCGGACGGTCCACCCCTATCCAAGGCGGAGGTGGTGGAGCGCGCCCGCCGGGGGCAACTCTACCCACCGAAGACGACGCGCCACGTGCTCGACCTCGAACTCCCTCTCCACCCGACGCCACTGGCGGAGCTGTTCCAGTCCGAGACCGGGGCCGGCGCGGGTCCTCAGCGCCGCGCATCCGCTCGGTCCCGTCCTTCGGGAGCCGGAGCGCCCGGGGCCCCGTAAGGGAACGGGAGCGGCAGACTCCCTTCGGCGAACCGACGGATGGTGGCCGCCAGCAGGGCGACCTCGACCGGATGGAGCCGGGCGCGCAACGTGTCCACCGTATCGTCCGGTACGACGGGGATCCGCTCCTGCGCGATCGGGGGACCCCGATCTACGTCGCCGGTGACGAGGTGCACGGTAGCGCCGGTCGTTCGCTCCCGCGCGGCCAACACCGCTTCGAGCACCTTTCGGCCGTACATCCCGGTCCCGCCGTATTGGGGGAGCAATGAAGGGTGGAGGTTGATCGCCCGTCCTTGCCAATGGCGGACCCAAGGGTCGGGCAAGATGGAGAGGAATCCGGCGAGGACCACCAGCTCCGTGCCCTGCCGCTCCAATTCGTCCGTCAGCTCCCGCTCCCACGTCGGCGGATCGACGCCGTAGGCGGGCAGGACGAGCGTCGGGAGCCCCCGGCGACGGGCCTTCTCGATGGCCGGCGCGTGCGGACGGTCGGAAACCACGAGGGTCACTCGAGCCGGGAGGTGGCCCCCCGCGATCATCTCGGCCAGCGCCTCGAGGGTCGTCCCTTCCCCCGAGGCGAGCAAGGCGATCGGGAGGATCCGGCTCACGCCCGAACGAGG
>JASHXS010000147.1 GCA_030043405.1 Thermoplasmata archaeon
ACCGCGTCGCTGCCGGGCCGTCCCGTCGATTGGGTGGCCAGAATGGGTTGCCGGCGTCGCATCCCCCCCGACTTCACGGGGCGAGAGGGTCAGGGTGGGGCGGTCCAGCGCAAGCCAAGGGAGGGAATCGAACCCCCAGGAAGCGGATCTGCAGTCCGCCGCATTAACCATTCTGCCACCTTGGCGCGGCGAGGGCGAGGAGGGCGCGGCTTAAAGCCCTCGGGGCCCGCGCGACGCGCTCTTAGATCGAGCGGAAGCCGCGCCGCAGGAACTGAGCGCCGGTGGAGAGCGCCAATCGAGTCCGACCCGGCCAGGCCAGCGACCGTCCCCCGGGGGAGGTGGACCGTTTCCGAAGCGCCTCCAGCGCGTCGTCCACGGAACGCACTTCGTCGGGGAAGTAGGTGTACGCCCGGCCGAGGTCGGGGAGCGCGTGCACGTCGCCCCCGCCGGTCGACGTGAGCGACCGCTGGGCGGCGAGATACTCGGCCCGCAAGTTGCTGACCTCCGAGTTGCGGCCGTTCCGCGCCTCCACTCCGGTGGCGGACAGCGACTCCGCGAGGTGGCGCCCCACCCCGTGTCGACGACGGAAGGGATGGGCCAGGACCGATTCCCCTCCGTGGTCGCGGATCCATTCGACCGTCTCGGCCGCCGGACGGTGGGCGGGGGGGGCCTCATCGACCCCGTAGGCGAGGACGTGTCCCTGCGAAGTGGAGACCTCGACGCCCGGAAGGAAGAGATAGCCTGGAAAGTCGTGTCGAAGCGCCGCCAGCTCCGCGTGGCCGGCGATGGAGTTGTGGTCCGTGAGCGCAAAGCCCCGGAGACCCGCGTACGCCAACCGCTGCGCGATCGAGTCCAGGGTCAGGGACGAGTCCGGTGAGTGGCGGGAGTGGACGTGCAGATCGAGCCGAACGTCCGTCGTCACCGGACCGCCGCCCCCGGAGGCACCGGTTCCGCCGGCTGTACGAGAGACCCGGGACCGAAGGTGATCACCGAACCGTGCGCGGCCTCCGCCGGGCGGGTGACCACCACGCCCCAGGCGTCCGCCGGCCAGGTCCCATCGACCTCGACGGTCGAGCCACCGACGTCGACGCGGCTCCGGCCATTGGGGTCCGAGCCGGTGACCCGGCCGACGCGCAGTCGGTAGCTGCTAAACTCCTCGTAGGAGATGGTCCGGTCCTCCCGCGAAGCGCTCGGCGCCAGGGCCCCGGCCGCCGTGCCCGCGGGCGGCGCGAGGAGGACGGGTCGGCCGTCCCGTTCGGCCGCCAGCACCATCCCCTGCGAGGTGATGCCCCGGATCGTACGGGGCGCGAGGTTGGCGAGCACGACAATCCCGCGGTCGGGCAGCTGGTCGATCGGGTAGGCGCCCCGGATCCCGGCGACGATCGTCCGGGGTCGCTCCTCCCCCAGATCGACCTCCAAGACCAGGAGCCGATCCGCGGAGGGATGTTCGCGGGCCGATCGGATCACGCCCGCCCGGATCGAAAGTGGGGGGACCGAAGCGGTGGGAGGGGCCGGCGCCGGGGAACCGGGTTCGTCGGCAGCCTCCGCCCGCGGGAAGAGCGGTCGGACCTCGCCCAAGGCCTGGCCCGGCACGGGGGGTTCCAGGACGCGTTCCCAGTCCCCCGGTCCCGGAGGGTCGGAGTACCCGAGCATCCGGAACACCTCGGCGGCGGCGAACGGGAGTACCGGGGCGAGCCAGGTTGCGAGCGCCTTGAGCCGCCAGACCGATTCATAGAGGATCCGGGACCGCTCGGGTTCGTCCACCTGCCAGGGACGGGCCTCGTGGAACAGACGGTTCGATTCCCGTACCGCCTCCAGCGTCCGGTCCAGGGCGGCCTTGAGGCGGACCCGCTCGTATTCCGCGGTGATCTCCCGATGGGTGTGGAGCAGCTTCTCGCCGGTCCCGCCGGCGAGGTCGGGGCGGTACAGCTCGGGCGGGGCGGGGATGCGGCCCCCGTAGCGGTCCCGGACCAGGACCAGGGTACGCTGCACGAGGTTCCCGAACTGGTTGGCGAGGATCTCGTCCCGGACCTTCTCGAGTTCGTCCCAGTCGAGCTCCGTGTCGTGGTTCTCGGGCGCGAGCAGCGCCGCGTAGAACCGGATCACGTCCGGGGGGTAATGGGCCAGGAGCGACGGGTGAAAGGCGTCTCGGCCGGCGGCCTTGGACTTGGAGAGCTTGCCCCCCTGGATCAGGAGCCACTCATTCGCCGGTACGTCGTCCGGCAGATGCAGGCCGCCGACCCCCAGCAGCATGCCCGGCCACAGGATCGTGTGATGGAACTTGTTGTCCTTCCCGAGGAAGTAGTAGTGCCGGGCGGGCTCGCGTTCGTCCCAGTACCGACGCCAGGCCTCCGGCCGTCCGCTGCGGACCGCCCACTCCTTCGAGGCCGATAAGTATCCGATGAGCGCCTCGAACCAGACGTAGAATCGCTTGGTATCGTACCCGTCCAGCGGGAGGGGGACACCCCAGTCGATGTCCCGCGTGATGGGCGTGGGGTGGAGGCCCTCGGCCAGGAAGTTCTCGGCCACCTTCCGCGTCCCGGGTCGCCAGTCGGGATGGGCCCCGACGTAGGCGGCGATCTGCGGTTGGAGCTTGTCGAGCTCGATGTAGAACTGCTCCGTCGGCCGGAACTCGGCGGGCGTGCCGCAGAGCGCGCATCGCGGGGACCCGAGTTCCTTCGGTTCCAGGGGACGGCCGCAATTGTCGCACTCGTCCCCGCGCGCGGTCGGCGACCCGCAGTGCGGGCACGTCCCGACGAGGTAGCGATCCGGGAGAAACCGGGCGTGGTTCGGGCAGTAGGCGCCCTCGGTGGTGCGTCGCTGGATGAAACCGTGTTCCAAGAGCGCGAGGAAGATCTCCTGCGTGGTCCGCTGGTGCAGCACCGTGTGGGTCGTCGTGAAGAGGTCGAAGGAGATCCCCAATCGGTCGAAGGCCTCCTTGTTGATCCGGTGAAACCGCTCGGAGAGCTCGGCCGGCGTCACCCCCTCCCGCTCGGCCGCGACGAGGGCCGGCGTCCCGTGGGCATCCGACCCCGAGACCATGAGTACCTCGTCGCCCCGGAGGCGGTGGAACCGGGCGAACACGTCGGCGGCGACGTACGTGCTGGCCAGTTGCCCCAGGTGGAAGGGCCCGTTCGCGTACGGCCACGCGACGCCGATGAAGATGCGGCCCACGAGGGTCCCTCCGGGGCAAATGGCCCCTGAGCGCCCTAAACCTTTGCGAGCGACCGGGCTTCCTGCGGCCGCGCTCGGCGACACCGCCGCACGGCGCACGATAAGGGTAAAGAGGGGTCCGTCCCGTTCCGCGCGGAATGGTGGCCGAGCGGACGCGACGCGTCGAGATCTCGGGCATCCGGCGGATGTTCGAGGCCGCGCCGCCCAACTCGATCAACCTCGGATTGGGGGAGCCGGACTTCGAACCCCCCCGGGAAGTGGTCGAGGCGCTGTGCCGGTCGGTCGAGAACGGCGGCAACCACTACGGACCGACGGCCGGCATCCTGCCGCTGCGGGACCACGTCGCCGCCCGGTACGTCGACCGGGACCCCAAGACCAGCCGCCAGAACGTGATCATCACGGCGAGCGGCTCGGAGGGCCTCATGTCGACCGCCCTGGCCCTCTACGACCCCGGCGACGAGGTCCTCGTGCCGAACCCGGGCTTCGTCCTCTACGGACCGCACGCGCGGCTCGCGGGCGCGGTCCCCATCCCGTACTCCCTCACGGAGGAGCGGAAATTCCAGCCCGACTTCGAGGAACTGGAGCGGCTGGTCACTCGTCGGACGCGGGCCCTCGTCGTGAACAGCCCATCGAACCCCACCGGTGGCATGTTCCCCGAACGGACGATCGACCGGCTGGTCGAGTTCGCCGAGCGCAAGAACCTCACGATCGTCTCGGACGAGGTGTACGACGAGATCGTCTACGAGGGGAAGTTCGCCTCCTTCTGGGGGAAGACCGACCGGGTCGTGGTCGTCAACTCCTTCTCCAAGACCTACGCGGTCACGGGTTGGCGCCTGGGATTCCTGCTCGCCCCCGCACCGTTGGCCGTCGAACTGAACAAGATCCATTACCACATCATGGCGTGTCCGCCGACCCCGGCCCAGGTTGCGATCGTCGCGGGATTCGACGCCGGGCACGAGGCGACCCGCAAGATGGTGCGCGAGTTCAAGGTCCGACGGGACCTCGTGACCCGATTGCTCCGGAGCATCCCGGGCGTGTCGGTGGTGCGCCCGCAGGGGGCGTTCTACGCGTTCCCCAAGGTCGACCTGGGCCTGTCGACCACCCAGGTCGCCACCGGTCTGCTGCAGCGGGGCGTCATCACCACGCCGGGCGACGCGTTTGGCAGCCTGGGGGAGGGCCATCTGCGCATCTCCTTCGCCAACTCCCGGGAGAAATTGCGCGCGGGCCTGGGACTGTTCCGCGACTTCGCGGAGGACGCGGTCGCCGGATGATCCTGAGCTGGTTGGGTTGGCTGTTCGAGGGCGTCGGTCGGGCCCGCGGCGGCGAGTCCGGTTCGGACCTCGCGCATCTGGGCGGCGAGCTCCGACGGTTGGACCGGCCCCCCGCTCAGGCGCTGGCCAGTTCCCGATAGAGCGCGAGGTGGCGCTGGGCCGCCACGGACCAGTCGTAACCCTGCACCCGCTCGGCCGCGACCCGAGCGAGGGCCCGCGTCGTGGACGGGTCCGAGAGCACGGCGGTCAGGGCGTCCGCGAGGGCCGGGGCATCGCCGTACGGGACCTGACGCCCCGCTCGTCCCTGGTCGAGCACCTCAGGCACTCCCCCGACCGACGTCGCGACCAGGGGAGTCCCGGCCACCATGCCCATCAGGAGCACCAGGCCGAAGGCCTCCCACTCAGACGGGAGCACGAGGGCCGAGGCGCCCCGGATGATGGCCCGGGTGGCGCCCGCCCCCTGCCACCCGAGGAAGATGAGGAGGTCGCCGACTCCCCGGGCCTTCGCCTGGGCTTCGAGCTCGGACTGGACGCCCCAGTCGGGTCCGGCGAATACGACGGGCCGCCGGAACCGGGGTTCCATCCGCGCGAGGGCGTCGACCAGGTACGGAAGTCCCTTGTTGGACGCCATTCGTCCGTGGAAGACGAAGTACTCCGGCGGTAGACCGGGAGGCGGATGGTCCGCCGCTGGCGTCGACCACTCTGCGAGGTTGATCCCGGGCGGGATGATGCGGATGCCCTCGGCCGGCGCGAACTCGCGAACGAGCCCGGCCTCGCGCTCGGTCTCGACCACCAACGCCTTCGCCACCCGGTAGGCCGTGGCGCCGAACCCGACGTCCTGGAGCCGGAGCATCGCCCGCTTCCACCCGGGTTCTCGGCGGTCGGCCGGGTGGTAATGAGTCGACACGACCAGCGGGATCCCGCGTCGATCCGCGACGGCCGCGGACTGGAGGACGTGCCCGTACCGGTGCGAGTGGGCGTGAATCACGTCGATCCCGTCGCCCGCCAGCGCGTCCATCAGCCCGACCATCATCGGGAGCGTGAGGCCGGGGATCATGCGCTTGCGAACCGCGAACCGTCGGACCGGGATCCCGTCGACGACCGGTCGATAGTTCGAGCGCCGGTCCCATTCCGACTCGTCGTAGAGGTCGCTCGCGTACACCGAAATGTCCGTCCCGGCGGCGGCCAGGCGGCGGGTCACTTCGTAGACGTTGGTCTCGACGCCCCCGGGGGCGTCGAACCGGAGCGCGACCTGGGCGACTTTCACGAACCGCGCACCTCACGATACACCCGCTCGAGGCCATCGACCAGCCGGTCCCAGGTGTACCGAGGGACCACCTGGTCGCGGCCGTACGCCCCCAGCTGCTGGGCCAACGACGGATCCGACCAGAGCCGGGCCATCGCATTCGCGAGCGCGGGGACGTCGCCGGGCGGAACCAGAAGGCCCGCCTTTCCATCCTCCACGAACTCCGGGATACCGCCCACGCGGGAGGCGACCACCGGAGTCCCCTGGGCCAACGCCTCCAGCAGGACGAGCCCGAAGGCCTCGTACTCGCTCGGCAGGGCCACCAGCCGGGCCTGTTGATAGGCGTCGGCCAAGAGTCCCTCGTCGTCGACGTGGCCCAGCACCCGCACGCGACGCTCCAACCCCCGTTGTCGGGCCCGGCCCTCGACGGCGGGCCGCATGCCCCCGTCGGCCCCCACCAACACGAGCGAGAGCTCCGGAAACTGCGGGGCGAGGGTCGCGACGGCCTCCACGAGCGGAAGCAGGCCCTTGTTGGACGCCAGGCGGCCGACGAAGAGCACGAAGGGGCCGTCGATCCCGTATCGCGTTCGGAAGGCGCCCGGGGCGGGTGGCGGGGGCAACGGTGAGTAACCGGGCGGGATGATGGACACGGGCGGCAGCGGGAATCCGGGAGCCCGGAGGAGCCGCTCCTCTTCTCGAGTTTGGACGATCACCCGCGCGGCCGAATGGACGATCGGAGCGGCGAGCGAGCGGTCGTAGAACCCCCGAATGCGATGGCGCAGCCAACCGCCTTCGATCGACCAGATCGGGTGGAAGTGGGCGGTCAGTACGAAAGGCGTGCCGGACCGGCGGCCAAAGCGTCGGGCGACGGCCACCTGGTGCGTCCCGTAGGTGTGGACGTGGACGAGGTCCGGCGTCGCCTGAGCTAAGGAGGACCCGAGTCCGCGGAAGAACGGGTAATGGAGGGCCCCCGGGAGCGAGAACGCGGGGAGCCGATGTACCTCCCCGAACGGCGCCCTCTCCTCACGGGGCACCGACGGGGAGAGGCGCTCCCACGGGAATTCCCGGTAGAGGTCGCTGGTGAACACGTCGACTCGGTGGCCGCGCTCGCCCAGCCGCGTGGCGATCGCGGCCACGTGCCGTTCCACCCCGCCGGGCCCGGGGGGGTACCGGGTCGAGACCTGGGCGACCTTCACGGGAGGAGGTTACCGCCTCGGCCGCTTGATAAGGCCGCGGGCGGACCCTACGCGGCCGCCGGGGTCCGGACCGAGGCGAGCCGCTGGGCGTACTTCTTGTACACCTCGGTGGCGCGCGCCACCGCCTCGACCTTCACGTATTCGTTGGCCTGGTGGGAGAGCTCCTCCTCGCCGGCGCCGAAGATCACGACGCGGGGATTCACCTGGCTGTAGTACACGGCCTCGGAGGCATGCACGAGCACCGTGGTCTCGGCCTGCGCGACCTCGCGCAGAATGCGCACGTGTTCGGACGCGGGGTCGATCTGGACCGCCGGCATCGTCAGGATCCGGCGGAGGGTGAACGGCGTCTTGATCCGTCGGAGATGTTCCTCCACTTCGTGGTAGAGTTGGTCGGGGGTGTAGGGGGGCGGGAACCGGATGTCGACCTCCGCGGTGCACTTGTTGGGCACCACGTTGAGACGGGTCCCACCGTTGAACGTGCCGATGTTGAGCGTGACCGAGCCGAGTTCCGGATGCGCGATCCGTCCCTTGAACGACTCGAGGCCGCGGAGGATCCGCATCATCTTGCCGATCGCGTTCTCCCCCAGATGGGGCATCGCCCCGTGGGCGGCCTTGCCCCGGGTCTCGATGGCCAGGTCGAGGACCCCCTTCTCGGACGCGGCGACCCGGAGCCCGGTGGGCTCCCCGACGACCACCGCCTTGGCCCGCCGGAGGGGGAGGGTCTTCGCG
The DNA here is from genome assembly GCA_030043405.1 of Thermoplasmata archaeon. Lineage (GTDB taxonomy): Archaea > Thermoplasmatota > Thermoplasmata > Lutacidiplasmatales > UBA184 > Lutacidiplasma. Next base: position 7,617 of record JASHXS010000147.1, read on the forward strand.
AGGGCGGAGGCGCCCTGCATGGTCGTCTCTTCGTCCGTCGTGAAGGCCAGTACGACCGGGATCTTCCGGGCGACCAGGTCCTGGGCCGCTTCGAGCATCGCGACGGCGGTCCCCTTCATGTCGGCGGCGCCGCGACCGTACATCCGGCCCGAGGCGAGCTGGCTCTGGGAGAAACTCCAGTAGTCGCCGACGGGCGGGGTATCGAGGTGGCCGGAGAGGACCACGCCCCCCTGGCCGTACTCGGCGAGCAGGCTCGGGGTGGCGGTGTCCCCGAAGAGGGTGTTCCGCATGTGGATCTGGTCGGTGAACGACTGCACGTAGTCGAGAACTTCCTGCTTGTCGGAGAACGGGTCGCTCGGGATCTTGATCAGCTCCGCGAGCATGTCAACCATTTGCCGCTTCATCGAGTGACGTACCTCTCCGACCGGCGGACAACTCGCCTGGGTGGATACGCCGCCGGGAAGGGGCAGCGCATCTTAATCGTTCGCCCGTCGGCGGTGCGCCCGGAGCGCGAGGTTCCGCGTCTGCACGAGCGCTCGGGCGTAGCCGTCCGGGGAACCGACCGAGCGCCAGATCCCCGTACGGGGGGTCAGGGCCAGCGCGGCGACGCGACCTCCGTGGGCCAGGATGTAGCGGATCCCGTCCGTCAGCTCCAGTTCCCGGGGCCGTTCCTCTCGGCGTACCGCCTCCAGCGCCGGGTACAGCTTCGGGCCGAACGCGTAGACCGCCGTCGCCGCCCAGTGGGTCTTCGGGTGGGATGGCTTCTCGACCATCGCCGTGACCCGCAGTCGTCGGTACGGACCCACGGCCCGTTCGGGGAGCCCTTCGATCACCCCGTACTTGCGGGGGTCCTCGACGTGACGGACGAGGAGAACCGCGTCGAGGTCCTCGCCCTCCCGGATCCGCCCCATCGCGCGCAACGCGGCGCCTCGATGAGGCTCGAGGACCACGCCGTCCCCGGCGTGGAGGAAGAAAGGGTTCGCGCCCACCGCTCCCTGGGAGCGGAGGACCGCGTCGCCGAATCCCGCGGCGCTCGGCTGCGACGCGAACGAGAACTGGACCCGGTCGAGCGTCCGATAGAACTCCCGCGTCTCGACCAGACGGTCGGGCGTCCGCCGATGCCGGTGCAGGAATCCGTGATCGACGCTGAAGTAGTTCTGGACGAAGCCGGCGTCCTTCGGCTGGACGACGATCGTCACCCGGTCGGCGCCGGCGGACGCCAGGGCCTCGACCACGAGGTGGGCCACGGGCTTCAGGACCGGTTCGCTGTTGCTGCCCTGGTCGTACAGCGGGAGGAACTCCTTCCGGAGTCCCCGGCTCCAGGGGAGCATCCGCGTCCCCTCGCCGGCGAGGGTGACGACCGCCTGCATCGGGGCGGGTCCCTTACGCGGTGGTGTTGGCCGAGGAGGGCCCCGTCGTTCCCGCGGGCGGTGCCGGTGTCGGGGCCGTCGCGGGCGCGTTCCGCGTGTCGAGCAGGGGTCGGCTGTCGGGCACCCGCCAGTTGACGGTCGGGATGACCACGTGCTGGCGCGCCACTAGCCGCCGACGATACCGGATCAGGTCGTGGAAGATCTCCCGCATCACGTCGTCCAGCTCGCGGGTGCGGCGGTAGCCGAGCCGGGGCAGGTGCTCGTGGATCGGGTTGTAGTAGTGCTGCTCCGCCTCGACCCGCGGGTCGGCGGGGTGCTCGATCGTCGGGTTCAGGCCGAGCTCGGTCGCGATCTTCGCGACCCGCTCGGCGAGCTCTTTCACCGAGTAGGCGGCGTCGAACTGGTTGAAGACCCGGTACTCGCCCGCCGCCGCCGGATTCTCCACCGCGAGGCGGAGGGACTGCATGGAGTCCTCGAGGGCGAGGAAGCCGCGCTTCTGTTCCCCCTTCCCGTACGGCGTGATCGGAAGGCCCAGCACCGCCTGGGCGATGAACCGGTTGAGCGCCGTCCCCCACGTCTCGTCGAAGTCGAAGCGAGTGAGGAGCCGGTCGTCCGTGATCTCGGGAGTTCGCACGCCGTAGATGACGCCCTGCATCACGTCCGTCGCGCGCAGGTGGAAGATCTTGGACGCGAGCATGACGTCCCCGGAGTCGAAGACCTTGCTCCAGTGGTACCACGAGTTCGCTTGCCGCGGGAAGGGAAGGTAATCCTTCCGGCCGTGGAACTCGACCTCGAAGAACCCCTCAGGGATGTCGGTGTTCGGCGTACCGTACTCCCCCATCGTGCCCATCTTGACGAGATGCGCGTCGGGGACGATCTCCTTGATCGCGTAGAGGAGGTGCAGCGTGCCGGTCAGGTTCTCCACCTGCGTCGTCACGGCGTGGTGGACGTCGATCATCGAGTACGGGGCGGAGCGCTGCTCGGCCAAGTGGACGATCGAGTCCGGGCGTTCGGTCTCGAGGACGTGGCGCACGAACTCCCAGTCGCAGAGGTCGCCCTTGTAGAATCGGAGGTCCTTGCCGAGCACCTCCTTCACGGCGGCGAGCCGTCGCTGGATGGGAGGGATCGGGGTCGCCGACCAGGAGCCGACCTCCTGCACGCGCTTCCGCGTGACGAGGTTGTCGATCCCGGCGACATCGTGCCCGCGCGACAGAAGGTGCAGCGCCAGCGGCCAGCCCGAGTAGCCATCAATCCCCGTGATCAGGACCTTCATTTTCGTTCGAACCGCGGAGTTATTCGACAGTCCCCCCCAAAAAGGTATTGGCGCCCCGGGACACGCCGTCGCACGCCATAGACCAAAGCAGGATAAGCCCCGCACCCCTCGATGAAGACGAGGAGGTTTCACGCTCCATGGACGCTCCGCCCGTCACGGTCGTGGACACGCGCGACGAGCCGCTGAAGGGCGCCATGATGGTGGTGGGGTTTCCCACGCACGGGCTCGTGGGCTCGGTGGCGGCCTCGTACCTGGTCCACGCGCTGGACATGCAGCCGATCGCCTACATGATCAGCGAGTCGTTCCCACCGACCGTCGTGATGGAGGAAGGGATCGTCAGCGCCCCGGTCCGTCTCTACGCGAGCAAGCTGGTGTGTGGGGTCGACCGCTCCTGCGATCAGCTGGTGGTCGTGATCGCCGATATCCAGCCACCGGTGGAGATGCTGAACTCGCTCGGTCGCGTCCTGCTCGACTGGGCCGAGGCGAAGGGGATCCATCTGGTGGTGGCCATCGAGGGGCAGCCGATCGAGACCGAGGTCGGGGCCGACGCCCGCATCGTGGCGATGGCCAACCGCGCGGCGGCCCCCCTGCTCGAAAAGTACCAGTTCGCCGCGGCGAACGGCGTGGTGACGGGGCTCGCCGGGGGGCTCCTGCTCGGCGCCATCAATCGAACGACCCCGGTCCTCTGCCTCGTCGCCCAGGCGCACAAGGACTACCCGGACGCGCGGGCCGCGGCGAAGGTGATCGAGACCGTGAACCCGCTCGTGCCGCTCATCGCGCTCGACACGAAGCCGCTCCGGGAGAAGGCCCGCCAGATCGAGTCGGAGGTGCGGCAGACCCTCCGACAGACGAAGGAATCGATGGCCACGATGCGGGAGGGCGCCACGCCGGAAGGGGCGGGTGAGATGTATCGCTGAGACGTCCCCCCGGCCGAGCGAGGCGCGCCCCCCGGACGAAAGGCCCGCGGTCACGCTCCGCGGGTTCCGTCCCTCCGACATCCCGTTCGTGACGTCGATCGTCGCCGAGGCGCTCCACGAACACTACGACCCGACCCTCTACCTCTCGCTCAGCGCCGACTGGCCGGAAGGTTTCCTGATCGCCGCCGACTCGCACGACGTGCCCGTCGCGTTCCTGTTGGGCGTCTCCCAAGTCTCCCACGAGGCCCGCATCCTGATGTTCGCCGTCGACCGACACTGGCGAACGCTCGGCATCGGACGCCTCCTGATGTCGACCTTCTTCGAACGGTGTCGAGACCGGGGGTACCGGCGCGCGACGCTGGAGGTGCGCGTCTCCAACGCCACCGCCATCCGCTTCTACACCCGGTTCGACTACTCCGTCGTCGACCTGCTCCGGGGGTACTACTCGGACGGGGAGAACGGCTACCAGATGGCACGCGCACTGAACTGAGCCACCGCCGGTGGACCCGGAGGCGCTAAGACCTCCGCGTCGGATGCTCGCCGCATGCCCACCTCCTGGCCCACCGCCGGGGATCTGATGTCCTCGCGGCCCGTCACGCTCCCGTTCGACGCACCGATCTCCCAGGCGCTCGGGATCATGCGCGCGAAGGGGTTCCACGAGATCCCGGTCCTGCGGCGGTCCCGGCTCGCGGGGATGATCACGTTCGAATCGCTCGCGCGGAGGGTCAGCCGAGCCGCGACGACCAAGGTGAGCGGGCTCCTGACGATGGCGCCGCTGATCACGCCGAACCTTCTCCTGCCCGAGGTCGCCGAAGCGCTGCTCGGGAGCGGGTTGCGGGGCGCCCCGGTCGTGGGACCCCGAGGCCAGCTGCTCGGGGTCATCAGCCGCACCGACCTCGTGGCCGCCTTGCCCGACCTCCCGGCGTTCCCGAACGAACGGGTCACCCGGATCGGGAGCCCCGCGAGCGTCCTCGTCCACGACGATGACACGGTGCGCGACCTCCAGAGCCGGTTCCGGGTGCTGGAAGAGCATCCGCTGCCGGTCGTGGACCGCAAGGGGCATCTCGTCGGCGCGGTCGGGGTCGCAGACCTCGCCTCCGTCCTCTGGCGGCCGGACTCGGGCGGGAAGCGGGACCTGCCGCAGCGGACGCGAGCGCTGGACGTCCTCGTGCGGTCGTTCATGCATACCCCGGCGGTCACCGTGGAGGCCGACCGGACGGCGGTGGAGGCGGCGCGTGAGATGACCGACCAGAAGGTGTCGAGCGTCTTCGTGGTCGAACAGGAGCACCCCACGCGGATCGTGGGGCAGTCCGACCTCCTCGGCCTCGTCGTCGGCGCCGGCCGCACGTCCCGCGGACCGGGTCGGATCGAGGACTGCTACGTGGAAGTCACGGGGCTTCGCGGTTCCAGCGACCCGGCGCTCCTGGCCGACATCGACCATCTGGTCGCGCAAGGGCTCAAGCGAGTCGCCCACCACGTGCACCCGTCCCTCTTCAGTCTCCACCTGAGTCCCCACTCGACGCATCGGACAGCCGACATCACCGTCGAGGGCCGGCTCCACACGGACCGGGGGATCTTCTATTCCTCCCAGACCGGCTGGAACCTGATGGCGGGCGTCTCCGGGATCATGGAGGAACTCACTGCCCAGGTCCAACGCGACGCCGAGAGCCGCCGGGACCGAGTGCGCAGCCGCCGACGTCCGGTCGTGGACGAGACGACCGAGGACCCCGAGCTCGAACGTCGGATCCGCGCCGCGACCGAGGACGACGAGTAGGAGGAGACGATGATCCCCGGCGGTCCGCGCAACCAGCGCCAGATGGAGCTGATGATGCGGCGGATGGGCATGAAGACCGAGCCCATTGACGACGTCCAGGAAGTGATCGTCCGCACCCGGACGAAGGAGCACGTGTTCTCCCAGCCGGAGGTGACGATCCTGACCGTCCAAGGGGTCCGGACCTACCAGGTGGTCGGTCAACCCGAGATCCGGGCCCGCGGATCGGGCCCTTCGCCCACGGGCTCGCCGGCGGCGTCCACGGCGCCGCCCGCCCCGACGGGGCCCCCCGAGGAGGACATCCAATTGGTGATGGACCAGGCCCAGGTCTCCCGAGAGGAAGCCATCGAGGCCCTGTTCCGGGCGCACGGGGCGCCGGCGGAAGCCATCATGCAGCTGCTCACCCGCACGCGCTGACGGCTCCCCCGAATGGCGTTCGCCCCCCCGCCGCCGGAGTATCCGCCGCCTCCTCCGGAGGAGCCGATCGTCCAGGAGTGCGTCGAAGGGTACCTGTTCGCCCGACGTCCCTTGGAGTTCTTGATCTTCCGTCGCATCCCACCCCGTGGGTCCATCTGGGTTCCGATCCAGGGCAAGGTCGAGCCGACGGACCGAGACTGGGAGGCGGCGCTCCGTCGCGAACTCCTCGAGGAGACGGGCCTCGCCACGCCGCGGCAGGTCGTCCCGCTCGATTGGGACCTGGCGTTCCGGGCCCCGAACGGGGAAGCCTGGCGACTCCATGCCTTCGCCGTCGAGGTCGGGCGCGACTTTCGCCCCCGCCTCAACGAGGAGCATGTCGCCTTCGAGTGGGTCTCCCCGGACGAAGCGGACCGCCGACTGTACTTCTCGGACAACCGGGCGGCCGCGCGGCGCGTGCGGGACCGCTTCGCGGAC
>JASHXS010000148.1 GCA_030043405.1 Thermoplasmata archaeon
AGGTGATACGTCGGGCTCAGCGTGCTCGGCACATACTCCACCGTCCGGTCCGGCGAGTAGACCGTCGGTACCGAGAGCGTGTACGTGTTCGCCAGCAGCCCCGTGACGTTGATCCACGTCCCCGTCGACGAATACGTCGTCCCGTTGAACGTCACCGTCCACGCCGTCCCCGCCGTCAGCGTCGAGACGAGGTCGAACGAGACCACGTACGTCGGGATGTACGGGGGCGGAGTCAGGGCGAACGTGGCGAGCTCGGAGACCGGGCCCACCGGCGTGATACGCGTGGTGGACAGACCGCCGGTGTAGCTACCGGCCCCGCTGCCGAGCCAGCCCGTGAACGAGTACCCCGTATCCGGGGAGGCGCTGATGGAGACCTCGGCGGTGGTCGTGACCCAGTTCGCACCCGAGAGGGCGAGGCCGTTCACCGTGAGGTACGCGGTCCCGTGGCCGTTCGTGTACGGCGTCACCAGGTACTCGGCCGTAAAGGTCACCGTGACCACGGTCGTGCCCGTCGTACAGACGGATCCGGCGTAGCCGCTCGCGACGTACCGAACCCCGGCCGTCCCGTTCTCGTAGACGAACGGCACGGCGAGCGAGTACGTCCCGCTCCCGCCCGCGCTGCACGAGAGCAGGCTGCTGATGACCAGGTTCCCCTGGTTCGACGAGTAGCCGGTGCCGTTGAGGTCGACCGTCCACCAGGCTCCCGTGGGGAGACCGGTCTCGGTCACGGTCAGGTTGTACCGGTTCGCGGGGAGCGGCTGGAAGTTGGCGACCTCCGAGATCGGGGCGTTCACGGTGATGTTGGCGTAGGTCGAGAGACCCGAGTACGACCCGCTCCCCTGGCCGGTCCAGCCGAGGAAGGAGTACGCGGAGGCGACCTTCGCTTGGAAGGAGGCCGTCGTGCCGGGGGCGTCCCAGAAGACGCCCGCGCCCGTGACCGTCCCGCCGTTCGTCGCCGACGCGTCGACCCGGTAGCTGAGCGTGTAGCTCACGCTGTACGTGTTCCCGATGGTGACGGCCAGCGAGGGGCCGAAGCCGCTCGCCGTGTAGGCCGTCGTCTCGTTCGCCGAGGCCGCCACGGGGAGAGCACCGACACCGAACGTACCCGAGTGAGTCGAGATGTTGATCCACGGCGTCGTCGAACTGTAGGTCGTGGCGTTGAACGACAGCTGCCAGAAGTCGCCGGTGGCGAGCCCGGAGGCGTGGAACGTGACCACGCCGAGTGAGCCGCCGGTATCCTCGTACGTCGAGAAGTTGAGGTCGACCTCCGTCTGGATCGGCACCTCCACGCTGGTCGGCGCCGTGGGGTCGTAGTAGTTCCAGCCGACCGTCGAGGAACTCGCGGAGACGTCCGAGATGCTGTAGACGCCGGTCGCGAGGTTGTCGACCTCGACTGCGGTCGGGGCCGTGCCGGTATACGTCACCCCGTCCAGGCTGAAGGAGTACGAGTCACCGGCGGGGATCCCTTGCGGGGCGAACCCGACGTCGTAGAAGCCGAGGGCGCCGATGTACAGGGTCTCGTTGATCGGTCCATCGACGACCATGGCCGCGTTCGATAGCGGCCCAGTGTAGGAACCATTACCGGAGCCGAACACGTACGAGATCGGCAGGTCCGAGTAGACGTAGCTGGCGAAGCCCTGCGACGTGTTGGAGGGCAGGTACCACGGGAAGCCCTCGCTCGCGTCGACCCCGAAGTAGTAGGCACCGAGGTCGTCCTCGACGTACCACTCCCAGTAGACGAACTCCCCGTTGAGGTCCATCTCCACTTCGATATAGAAGAAGGTGAAGGCCGTGCCCGTGCCGACGAAGCTGCCGGGCAGGATGTTGTTCGACGTGAACGCGACGCCGAAGTACAGCTCGAACGTGATCGTCTCGTTGATCGACGAGTAGAACGCGACCTCATCCGGGAAACTGGGCACCCCGATGTACTGCGTCCAGCCGGTGTGGGGTGGGACGACCGGGTACCCCTGGTAGTAGATGGTCGCCCCGATGGGGATGTCCGTCACCTGGACGGTCGTGTCGTTGGTGGTGTAGATGTTCCCCGACAGCTCGAGCGTCCACGTCGAGTTCGCGGGAAGACCCGTCTCCGTGAAGTTGACCTCGACCGGGGCCGCGTGCGTGGGGAAGGCCGCCGCGAGCTGCGTCGCGTAGGTGAAGTTGTCCCAGTACTCGTAGAAGGGAACCCCGTACAGCGTGGTCGTGACCTCGCCCGACGTGATATCGTAGCCGTACCCCGACATCACCGAGTAGACGGCCAAGGGGCCGGCCGGGAGGCTCACGACGGAGGACTCGGTCCCCCACCAGTTCTCTTCCGAGTAGAACTCGTACGCCGGGGTGAGGAGCACCGGGTACCGGGACCACGTGATCCCGTTCGGGCTCTTGGCGATCCAGTAGGAGGTGTACTCCTCGAACGCGGAGTTACAGCTGGCGCAGTAGCTGTCGTTCAACCACATGAACGAGATGTACACCTCGCCCGTGGTCGAGACCGTGATCGCGGGCTGGACGACCGAGTCGTAATCGTACGAACTCGTCGACTCCGGTTCCATCACCGCCGATTGGATCCACGTGGCCCCGCTGTCCGTCGAGACCGCGTCGAACAGCGCCGACCCGTACCCGACGTTCGAGGTGCCGCTCGTGCACCCGGATTCGCCGCCGGTGCAGTTGCTGACCGTCCAGGTGTAGTAGCTCGCGCTCCAGGCCACGTACACGTGGCTGGGGATCGAAGGCGAGAAGGCGATCACGGAGACCGGTCCCCACTCATCGGGACGCGGCAGACATTGGTACACGAGGGGGTCGTCGTAGGCACAGGCGGTCTCGCCCGCCTGCTGGGTGACCTGGTACGGGCCGTTCCAGGTGGTCCCATTGGTCGTGGAGGTCACGTCCACGATGGAGTCTCCGTAGTCGTAGCACGCCCGGTTGATGATGACGCAGGAGCGGTTGGTCGCGTACGAGATCGCGACCTCCCCGAGCGAGTTGACCGCGATCGAGGGCTCGTCCGCGCTGAACCCCTGCGACGCGTTCTCGCCGGGGAGCGCGATCGGGCTGCTCCAGGACGCGCCGCCGTTGGAGGAATAGATCATCTCGACCTCCGCCGGATACGCCGGGATGGCCGAGTAGTAGAAGTCCGGGATGGTGAGGTTCGTCCAGTTGTTGGCGTGGACGTAGGCGATGTAGACGCTGTCGCCGAAGACGGCGATCCGCGGGTCGGTGACGTTGTTCAGCCCGGCCGCCGTGAGGGTGACCGCGGGGGAGAACGTGGTGCCGTTGTCCGTCGAGGTCACGAACGCGAGAGCGTCGCTCGAGAGGTTGTCCTCCGGCGCGAGCAGCGGCGTCACGTTGCTCGAGTAGTTCGACTCGACAAAGGTGCCGTACACGGTCCCGTCGGAGTAGGCGAACGAGGGGTCGTACGACTGGATGTACGAGCAGGTGGCGTTGCCGAGGTCGAGGGGAGAACCCCAGTTCTCGCCCGAGTTGTTCGAGTTCTGGTAGAAGACGCCGCTGGTGATGAGACCGGTGTCGTTCGGGCAGCCGCTCGTCAGGGTCGAGTCGGTCAGGCTCGAGTAGGCGAGGCCCACCGAGCCGTTGCCGTAGTCGACCGCACTGGGGGACTGCGGGCCGGCGGCGCAGAAGCTCTCGTTGATGACTTCGTAGAAGCTCGTGTAGTTGTACGGACCATAGACGTCCTTGTTACACGCGCCTTGGGTCTCGCTGGCCACCGCGACGGTCTCGTTCACGTCGAAAAAGGTTCCCTGTACCTGGTCGACGGACGAATTGTTCCCGCCACTCGCCGGGTGGGGCACCGCGCTGGGCAGCGACGACGACGTCGAGGGCAGGTCGCCGAGCGCTGCGGCGGCGTTCGAGGCCGGCGCCAAGCTGAGTACGCCCGCGCTACCGGAAAGCAGCATTACCGCCGCGACCGCGACGGCGCCCAAAAGTCCCCAAGTCCACGATCTACGCAGTGGCCGATATGCCCCCGGCTGCACGAGCGGGTGCGAGGGGGTTCACGGTTAAATAACGCTAGATGGCCGCAGGACCCCGCCGGCTGACGGTGGCTGCCGACCTCCCGATCGCCACCGAAATCGGCCCGTCCGACCTAGCCCGCGCCGACGGTGACGTTCCCCTCGCCGCCGGACGGGGCCTTCCCTCGGCCCTGCATCCGCGGCACCACGAACGACCCCACCACCACGAAGCCCAGCAACAACACCACCGTGATCGCGATCGCCGCTCCGATCGGTACTGCGCTCGACGTCCCATACGT
>JASHXS010000149.1 GCA_030043405.1 Thermoplasmata archaeon
CATGTGATTCTCGGAGAGGTGGAGGTCGCTGGCCACGAGGACCGGCGTCTGCCACTTTTCCGCGAGCTCGAAGGCGCGCCGGGTGAGTTGGTACGCCTCGCCCGGGTGGGAGGGAGCGAGGATGGCCCGGGGGAAGTCGCTCTGACCCGCGCCCAGCATGAGGTTGAGGTCGCCCTGTTCGGTCTTCGTCGGCAGGCCCGTGGACGGTCCGGCGCGCTGGGAGTTGACGACGACGAGCGGAGTCTCCGTCATGCCCGCCATCCCCAGCGCCTCCACCATGAGCGAGAACCCGCCGCCACTCGTCGCGGTCATCGAGCGGACCCCGCCGAACGAGGCCCCGATGGCCATGTTGATCGCGGCCAGCTCATCCTCGGCCTGCTTCACCACGATCCCGAGGGAGTGCGAGTGATCCGCGAGCCAGTGCATGATCGAGGACGCGGGAGTCATCGGATACTGCGCGAGGAACTTGAGGCCCGCCGCGGCCGCGCCGAGAGCGATGGCCTGGTTGCCGGTCATTAGGAGTTTCGGCGCCCCCGCCGCGTGGACCGCGTGCGGGTGCGGTTGGGTGTGCTGGGAGGCGAACTCGTAGCCCCCGGCGCTCGCGCCCAGGTTCCAGTCGACGATGTCGCCCTTCTTCTTGCCGAAGGAATCGCTCAGTACGTTGTGCAGGAGGTCGAGGGGGATCCCGGCGAGAAAGGCGGTCGCTCCGACGCCCGCCGCGTTCTGCAGGATCGGCTGGGTCGTGTACTTCCGTGCGATCTCGAGGGTCGGGACGGCGAGGAGGTTGATGCCGGTCGGCACGTCGCTGGCCGCCAGGGGAAACTTCTCGGGGTCAAAGACGACCGTGCCCCCCGGGCGGATCTCCGGGGCATGGACCTCCACCGTTTGACGGTCGAGGGCATAGAGCAGGTCGATCCCATCCCCCTGGGAAAAGACGCGGTCGGCGGACGTCCGGGCGGTGTAGTAGACGTGGCCCCCTCGGATGACGGACTGGTAGGCGTTCATCCCGAAGAGATGAAGGCCCATGCGCGAGAAGCTGCGAGCGATCGCCTCCCCTGCGGAGGCGATGCCGTCCCCGGCTTGGCCGCCGGTGCAGACCGTCAATTCGGACATTATGCCGGTTCGAGTGTCCGTGTGTATTAATCGGTTTGCCGGCTACGGAAGTTCCGGTGAGTTTCTGACGGAGAGAAAGGAGGCGAGTTCGCCTCCCCCGGTCCAGGTCCTCTTGTTCGCGACCGCCCGCACGGCCGTGGGCGAGCGTCGGTTGGAGTGGGCGGTGGGGATCCGCGGGATGCCGTTGGCCGAGCTCCTGGGCGCCCTGGGCGCGCGACACCCGGCCCTGCGACCGATCCTGCGGACGAGCCGGGTGCTGGTCAATGGGGACGTGCGCCCCGGCGCGGTGGGGCGGGTCCGACCGGGCGACGAGCTGGCGATCCACCCCCCGTACGGAGGTGGCTGAGCGTGTCCGTCCGATTGAGCCCCCGGCCCTTGTCCCTTCCCGCCGCCTGCCGAGAGCTGGACACTCCGGGGCCGGGCGGGTTCGTCGTGTTCGTGGGTCGGGTCCGCCCCGACCGGGTGCCGGGCGGCCGCGTGGTCGCGCTGGTCTACGAAGCCCACGAGGCGCCGGCGTTGCGGGAGCTGGCCAAGCTGGAGACCGAGGCCCGCCGTCAGTTCGGGGCCCAGCGTACGGTGGCCTGGCACCGGGTCGGGCGTGTGCGCGTCGGCGAGCCCGCGGTCATCGTGGGGGCGGCGTGCGCTCACCGTCGGGAGGCGTTCGCCGCCGCGAGCTACCTGATCGACGAGCTGAAGGCGCGGGTCCCCGTCTGGAAGGAGGAGCGAGCACGACCCGGGCGTCCACCGCGACCACGCCGCGCCCCGACGCGCGGACGATCAGCGGGTTGATGTCGAGTTCCGCCACTTCGGGCAGGTCGACCGCCAACTGGGAGACCCGCTCGATGGCCTCCGCGAGCGCGGCGAGGTCGCTCGGAGACTCGCCCCGAACCCCCTCCAGGAGCGGGAACGCCTTGACGGACTCGATCATGTGCCTCGCGGAGAGCGGGCGTACGGGTGCGAGCCGGAACGTCACGTCTCGTAGCACCTCGACGTAGATCCCGCCGAGACCGAACACCACGACCGGACCGAAGCCCGGGTCCCGTTGCATCCCGAGCAGCACTTCCTTCCCGTGTTCGACCTGCGCTTCGACCTCGTACCCGCGCACGCGGGCCCGGGGCGCCTTCTTCCGGATCCGGATGGCCATCTGCCGGAGGGCGGCCCGAAGGGCAGCGTCGTCCCCGATCCCGAGGGCCACGCCTCCCACGTCCGTCTTGTGCGAGATGTCCGGCGACGCGATCTTGAGTACGACGGGGTAGCCGACCTGGCGGGCCGCCCGGACGGCCTCCTCTTCGTTCCGGACGGTTCGGGCCGGAGCGAAACGGAGCCCGTACGCCCCGAGAAGTTCGCGGGCGGCGTATTCCGGCAGCACCGTCAGCCCGGCCCGCCTCGCCCGGGCCAGGGTGGCGCGAACCGCCGGGCGGTCGACCCGGAACTGACGAACTCGGGTCCGGGGTCGGGTCCGCCAGGCATGATACCGGGCGATGTTCCCGAGCCCTTCGACCGCCTCCTCCGGGAAGGTGAAGGCGGGGATATGCTGCGACTCCAGCGCGGCGACCGCCGCCGAGACGTCCGTCACCCCGAACAGGCAAGCGGCGACCGCCTTCTCGCTGCCCTCGCGGCCGGCGAGCACGGCTTCGACCGTGGCCTCGCTGGTCAGCGTCCCGGTCGGGGTCGCGATCAACAACAGGCCATCCACGCTGCGCGCGCCCAACAACAGTCGGACGGCGTCCCGGAACTGCGCCGGCCCCGCGTCGGCGGTCATGTCGACCGGGTTCGCGACCGACGCGGACGGCGACAGGCGACGGGCCAGTCGGGCCCGCTCGCGATCGGTCAGCGGCGAGAGCTCGAGTCCGTGCCGGGCCATGGCGTCGGCCGCGACGATCCCGGGGCCGCCCGAATTCGTGAGGATGGCCAGACGGCGGCCGTTCAGATGGAGCCCCGCCGAGAATACCTTCGCGCTCCGAAAGAGGTCCCCGATCGACTCGGACCGGATCACGCCCGCCTGGGCGAAGAGCGCGTCGTACAGCTGGTCCCGACCGGACTGGGCCAAGGAACCGGTGTGGCTGCGCGCCGCCCGTTCGCCGGCGGGGGTCCGGCCGCTCTTGATGACGAGGACTGGCTTCCGCTCCGTGACCTCCCGGGCCGTCTCGAGGAAGCGTCGGCCGTCGGCCAAGCTCTCCACGTAGAGCAGGATGACTTCGGTCGAAGGGTCCTCCGCGAGCGCGCGGAGCAGGTCATTCTCGTCGACCCCGGCGCGGTTCCCGACGGAGATGAAGCGGGAAAAACCGATCCGCTCCGCGATCCCGTACTGGATGACCCCGGCGCCCAGCGCTCCGCTCTGGGAGATGAAGGCAATGTTCCCGCGGGGCGGGAGGCTCTCGCTGAACGTCGCGTTGAGGCTGACGGCGGGGTCGGAGTTGAACAGACCAAAGCAGTTCGGCCCGACGACCGACATCCGATAGCGACGCGCCGTGCGTACGAGATCCGCCTCGATCGGCGTGCCGGCTCCCCCGACCTCGCGGAAACCGGAAGAGATCACGACGACGCCGCGGGTACCGGCCCGACCCAGCTCACCGACGACCCGCGGCACCCCGCGGGCCGGGACGATCACGATCCCGAGGTCCGGCACCCCGGGCAGCGAGGCCACATCGGGGAAGCAGTGGACGCCCGACACACTCCCCCACGAGGGGTTCACGGGATAGGCCACGCCTTTGAAGCCGGCCTTTAGGATGTTCCGGAACAGGCTCGTTCCCACAGCGCCGGGTCGATTGGACGCCCCGATCACGGCAATGGAACGAGGGGCGAAGAGCTCCCCCAGTCCCGGCGACCGCCCGATCGTCACGAGGCTCCCGAAAAGACGCCGTTCGAACCGGCCCCGCCCTCATAATATAGACGGCCCCGCGTGGTCGGCCGATGAGCCAAGGAGCCGCTCCGCCCGGTGGCCGGCCGGTCTCGAACCCCTCGCAGGGACCGGCCCGACGGGGCCCGCCCGGCGGCGTCCTTCAGCGAATGGACAAGGGCCAGATCCGCCGCGTCGTGGCCGTTGGAAGCGGTAAGGGCGGCGTCGGCAAGTCGACGGTCACGGCCCTGCTCGCGGCGCAGCTCGCCCGGACCGGGAAGACGGTGGGCATCCTCGATGCCGACATCACCGGCCCGTCCATCCCCAAGCTGTTCGGCCTGCCCGGCCCGCTCGTCGACCGGGGCGAAGGGATCGAGCCCGCGAAGTCGGGCGGGGGAATCTCGATCGTCTCCTCCCAGTTCATGGTCGAGGACGAGCAGACCCCCGTGATCTGGCGCGGGCCCCTGGTCACGCGCTTGATCACCCAGTTCTACGGCAGCGTCAACTGGGGGAAACTCGACTACCTGCTGCTCGACATGCCCCCCGGGACGAGCGATGTGCCGCTGACGGTCTTTCAGACGATCCCGATCGACGG
>JASHXS010000150.1 GCA_030043405.1 Thermoplasmata archaeon
GCAAAACCCGCGCCGTCGGCGGCCGACCGCCTCGCCCGCTCCGTGCTGCGGGACCGACTGGGACTCCGCCCGAAGGAGAACGTCACCATCGAGTGTTACCCGAGTGCCCTTCCCTGGGCCGCCGGGTTCGTCCGCGAAGCCCGGCGAGCGGGGGCCTACCCCCTGCTGCACTACGAAGACGAGGGGGCCTACTGGGACGCGGCGGAGAACGGGCGGAGTGCCGTGCTCGGGACGCTGGCGGATCACGAGAAGGCGCTGCTGAACGACACCGACGTGTACATCTTCTTCTGGGGTCCCGAGGACATCGAGCGGAGAGACCGGCAGCCGGGGAAGACCCAGGAGCAGCTCTTCGCGTTCAACGACCGGTGGTACCAGGTCGCGGGCAAGGCCGGCGTACGGGGCGCTCGGATGGCGATCGCCCGCGCGACCGACGCGAACGCTCGCCGCTACGGCATTTCGGGGGCCAACTGGCGCAGCCAGCTCGTCGACTCGTCGCTCACGAGCCCGGCGAAGATCGCCGCCCTGGCGGCTCGGGTCGGGAAGCGCCTCGGCGGTCGGGGCAAGGTTCGCCTCACCCACCCCAACGGCACCGACCTGACCCTGGAGCTGGTCGGCCGACCGGTCCAGGCCGCCACCGGGCTGCTCCCGCCACCCAAGAAGCGCGGGACCTTCGGCTTCATGATCAACGTCCCGGACGGCTCCTCCTACACGACCGTGAAGGAGTCGGTCGCGGAGGGCACGGTCGTGGCGAACCGGGCGACAACGACTGCCGGACCGATCTATCGCGGGGGGCGATGGAAGTTCGCGAAGGGACGCCTGACCTCGCATCGGTACGAGCAGGGGAACTCGAGCTTCGACGCGGCGTTCCGTTCGGCCACGGGGGCCAAGGACCGGATCGGGATGATCGAGGTGGGGCTGGACCCCGCCCTGCGGGGGATTCCGTTCATGGAGGAGAACGAGCTCGGAGCCGTCTCGGTCTTCATCGGGAACAACACCGGTAGTGGCGGGAAGAACCAGAGTAGTTTCAACAGCTACCTGACGGTCGCTGGCGCCGACCTGACGATCGACGGTCGCCCCCTGCTGCGCGGCGGCAAGATCGTCTGAGTCACCCGGTCGCCGGAGCGTTCCACCCTCTCCACTCCGACCATATAGGCGGCCGCCGGCTGGGAGGGTTGGCGATGGCCGCCAGCCCTACCGCCCCGCCGTTTCCGGGCGTCGCGCCCTCGCCGGGGCTCTCCTGGAGCATTCCGGGCCTCCGAGAGGACCCCAGCATGTGCCTCCGTTGCCGCTCCGCCCAGCTCCTCTGCGGGAAACCCGTCTGTCCCCTGATCCTGCGGTATCACGCCTTTGAACGGACGCTTCCGATGGTCCAGGGGCGCGAGCTCTCGGGGGCTTCGCCGCCGGGGGTGTTCGTGGGCCGATACGGCTACCCGAAAGTCTCCTTCGGACCCCTGCTCAGCCCCGAACATGGGTCGATCGAGACCCTGGATACGCCCGAGGAATGGGTCGGTCGGTCGGTAGCCGAAGTGGTCGGGTTCCGCACGGGCCTGGTGCGGGGGACGAGCCCGATCCGGGTGACCGACGCCGAGAAGCCCATCCCCCTGCTCGAGGACCTCCAGCTGCTCGGCCTCGCGTCCGAATCGGTCGAGAGCGAGACCCGATTTCGGCGGGCCCCGCGAGGTCACATCGCTCTCTCCGATTCCGCCCCGCCGTTCGGTCCCTCGGCTCCCCTCGACCACCTGCGCCTGGACGTCCGAAAGCTCGACCCCCACCTCGACCGGCTTTCGTCGGACACGGCGGCGAATGCTCGGACGGCCGTCACCGAACTGTACGCGCGGGGCGTGCGCGTGAGTCGGATCCAGCGGGCGTTCAGCGTCGGGACCCTCGGCCGACGCGGACGACGCCGACTGGTGCCGACCCGATGGAGCATCACGGCCGTGGACGACGTGCTTTCGAAGCAGAACCTCGCAAAGGTCCGGGACCTCCCCGAACTCGACGAGATGCGGGCCTATCGTCTCACGGCCCTCGATAACCGATGGCTCATCGTGTTGCTGCCGGGGCCCTGGCGCTACGAGTCGATCGAGACGTGGTATCCCGAAACCCTCTGGAACCCGAGCCCCACCGAAGTGGTCATGATCGGGGACCATGAGGGCCACGACGGGCGGACGACGTACGCCTCGATCGGAGGGTGCTACTACGCGGCGCGGTTGGCGGTCTCGGAGTCGCTCCTCCGGATCGGTCGGCAGGCGGGGGCGGTCGTGCTCCGGGAAGTGCACCCGGGGGAGATTCTGCCGCTCGGGGTCTGGAACGTCCGGGAGCACGCCCGGGTCGCCCTCCAGGAGCCCCCGGTCCGGTTGCCCACGATGCAGGATCTGGGCGAGCTGATCCGGTCCACGTTCGCGATCCCGCTCGACCGATGGCTTCGCCAGAGCGCGGTCCTCCACGACGCGCGGACCCAGCGCCGGCTCGACGAGTGGGTCACGCCGAACTAGGTCGAGAACGGGGCCCCGCACTTCCCGCAGAAGCTGTCCGTCGTGGTCCGGACGGCCCCGCAGGAGGGGCACGTCGTCGGGACGAGGGACCGCCCGCATCCGCGGCAGAACGAGTCGTTCGGCAAGGTGGGATACCCGCACTCGGAGCACCGGAGGGCCCCCGCGAGGGAGTCGGCGGCGGCGTCGGGGTCTCGGGCCCCGGCGGCCGTCGCCGAGGTCGACGGGGCGTGGGGGCTGGGCGCCAGCGTTTCGAGGGAGCTCCCGAGCGCCCGCCGACCCCGTAGCGCGAGGCGGAACGACTCGGCGTAATCTCCTCGGTCGAAGGCAGCCTGGGACTGGTCCCGAAGCGCGGTGCCCTCGAGGGTTGGCCCGGCGCCGACCGGCGCCTTCTCGAGGTCCTGCGAGAGCAGTCCGAGCATGAAGTGCGACTCGGCTCGGTTCTTAGGGATCGGCGCGGGGGTCGTGGGGGGCGCGGCGGCGGGAGGGCTGGCGGCCGCGGGACGCGGGTTGCCGGCCGGCCCGGGGCGAGGGGTGGGGAGGGGCGGGCCCGCCTTTCCCCGGGCGTTCACCAGGGACTCATGCGCGGACTGGGCGAGCTCGTACGAGCGGGGATAATCGCGGAGGTCGAAGGCGGCCTGCGACTGGGCGATGAGCCCCTGGGCGCTCCGGAGGTCGGCGCCGGTGCGTCCGAGGATCTCCGCTTCCCGACGGGCCATCGCCAGCCGATTAAAGGCCCGGTCCTGGACCAGTTCGGGCTTCGACTTCAGGTCGCCGAGGAGCTGGTCCCGGCGGGAGCGCAGGCGACGGGCGAGATACAGGAAGATCCCCAGGATGATGACGACGAGCAGGACCGCGATGACGAGGGCGATGAGGGCGGAGCCCGTGAGTGCGAATCCCGACATCCGACGGGCCCCCTCGCCGAGGAGGCCGAGGATGATACTGCGTGGGCCGACTATTTAGAGGGGGACGCTCGGCTCGCGTGGACGAAAGGGTTACCGGCGGGACGGCCGGCGAGGTCGGCGGGCCTTGGCCTCAGAAGACCGACAGCTTCCCGGTCAGGAGCAGCTTCGGCACCGTGTCGACCTGCTCGAACCAGGAGTTCGCCACGGCTTCGGCGGCGGGCTTGACCTGCGCCAACTTGACGCCGTCGGCGGGCAGGATCTGCAGGCTGGCCACCTGGGGCTGGTCGACCGGCTTCCCGATCTGGGAGAGGATCCGGACGTGGACCTCCTTGACGTTCCCGCCGGTCTCCTTCACGATGTCGGCGGCGATCAGGTTGCCGAGCAGGTTGTAGATCTTCCCGACGTGGTTGACCGGGTTCTTCCCGGCCGACGCCTCCAGGCTCATCGGGCGGCACGGGGTGATCAGACCGTTCGCCCGGTTGCCCCGGCCCACGGACCCATCGTCCCCGGCCTCCATCGAGCAACCGGTGACGGTCAGGTAGTAGCGGCCGAGCTCGGGGTCGTCCGCCGTGTTGACATCGATCTGGACCTCCCGGTGGGTCAGTTTCGCGGCCTGGTCCGCGAGCTTGTCCGTGATCTGGGCGCAGATGTTCTGGTACTCGTCGCCGTCCCGGATCGAGCGATCCACGAGCGCGGCGGCGACCGTGAGACGGACCTTCTCGCCCGCTCGGTACCCCATGACCTTGACGTCTTCGCCGAGGGCGGGCATTTTCTTCTTGAGCTTCAGGGTCAGGAAGCGCTCGCTCTCGAGCACCAGGCGCTCCGTGTCGGAGAGGGGGGCGAACCCGACCCCGAACGACGTGTCGTTGGAGAGGACCGACTTCTGTTCGAAGACCCCGCGCAGGTCGACCGAGCCCGCGCCGATCTTGGAGTCGAACTCGACGTCGTGTTCGATGTCGACATGCGAGCAGACGCTCGCCACGTACTTCTTCGCCGCCTCGATCGCGGTGTCGTGGATCGGGAGCTTCTCGTCGTTGACCTCGGTCGTCGCCCGACCGACCAGGAGCATGTAGATCGGCTTCGTGACCTTCCCCCCGCCGAACTTCGGGTCGGAGGCGCCGCCGACCACCTGGGTCTCGTCGGTGTTATGGTGCAGGATCTTACCGAACTCGTCCAGGTAGAGGCGCGAGAGCGCCCGGCTGACCGACTCGGAGACCCCATCCGCGATGGAGTCGGGGTGCCCGAGCCCCTTCCGCTCCACGAGCTCGACAGCTTGGTCTTCGATGTGGACGGTGCGGAGCGGCTCGACCTGGATATTCCGGGCCATGGGGTCCTCGGGGGTGGGCCGAGTCGGGGGTGGGTTTAACCCTTGCGAGACGGCGGGAATGCAACGCAGGTTCGCCCGGAGAAACTGGACGGGGTCCCCCGTGCCCGCCCCGACCGAGCAGGCCTAATGCGGACGCCCGCTGGCACCGTCCGTGGAGATCTTGGGCTGCCCCTTGCCGGAGGACCGCCTCTACTCGCTGGAACACGACGTCTGGTGGAGCCCGGAGGACGACGCCGCGCGGATCGGGGTGCTCGGGACTCTGGCGGCGTTCGCGGGCCCGTTCGTCTCCGTCACGTACCGACCCGTTCAGGGGCGGATCGCGGAGGGCCGCAGTCTGGCGACGATCGAGAGTACTCGGTTCACGGGGGCGGTCCGCCTGCCGCTGGAGGCGGAGCTGCTGGAGCAGAACCCGGCGCTCCCCGGACGACCCCGTCTGCTCAACGACGCCCCGTACAGCGCGGGCTGGGTGGCACGGGTGCGGGCCGTCGACCGGGCCGCGGTCCCCCTGCGCCTCGAGACCGCCGCCCAGATCGCCGCCCGGTTAGAGGATCGGATCCGATCGCAGCGGATCCGGTGTTGGCCCGCCACGCCCGACCTCGAACTGTTCGAGATCGGGATCGAGTGCTCGGCGGTCCTGACGATGCTAAACGAGGAGTTGGCCCGACGCCCGGCGGGCACCCATGTCCTGCTCGTCACGGACGACCCGACCAGCCCCATCGAGATGGTCCGGTGGTCCGATCAGACGGGCCACCCGGTACTCGCTCACCGGTCGGAGGGGAGCCTGCATCAGTATCTGGTGCGCAAGGAGGCAACTCCGCAGCCGAAGCGTCGCCGGGGCGGCTCCCTCGGCTGACGTCCCGAGCCGCGGCGGGGAAGGGGTTCGGCGGGGCCCCGGTCTACGGTTTCTCGATCGGAGTGCGGACGAGGTTGCCCCACTCCGTCCAGGAACCGTCGTAGTTGCGGACGTTGTCGTACCCGAGGAGATACTTCAGGACGAACCACGTGTGGCTCGACCGCTCCCCGATGCGGCAGTAGGTGATCACCGGCGTACCCGCCACGACCCCCTTCCCGCCGTACAGGGCCTCGAGCTCCTCGCGTGACTTGAAGGTCCCGTCGTCCCGGACCGCCTGGGCCCAGGGGATGTTCTTCGCGCCGGGGATGTGCCCGCCACGCTGGGCGTGCTCGGTCGGGTACTCGGGCGGCGCGGTGATCTCGCCGGAGAATTCCTTCGGGCCCCGGACGTCGACCAGGTTCAGCTTGCCGGCCTTGACCTGCGGGAGGCTGTCCCGGACATCGTTCAGGTACGCGCGCAGCTTGGGGTCAGGGGCCGAGCCGGTGAACTTCCCCGCCGCGTGCTTCGGAGCGTCCTTCGTGAGGGGGCGGTCCTCGGCGATCCACTTCTTGCGGCCGCCGTTGAGGAGCTTGAGGTTCTTCGCTCCGTAGTACGTGAACACCCAGTAGGCGAACGCCGCGAACCAGTTGTTGAAGTCGCCGTAGAGGACGACCGTCGTGTCGGGGTCGACCCCGGCCTTTCGGAACAGTTCCTGGAACGAATCGGTCGAGAGGATGTCCCGGGCGACCGGGTCGTTGATGTCCTTCCGCCAGTCGAACAGCACCGACCCCGGAATGTGCCCGAGCTCGTAGTTCGCGGCCGGGTCGTAGTCGACCTCCGCGATGCGGACCTTCGGGTCGTTCAGGTGGGCGGCCAGCCAGTCGTTCTCGACGAGGGTCTCCGGATGCGCGTACGCGGCCATGAATCGCCTCAGGGCCCGCCGGAGCACCCGGGCATATACGGTGAGCGCACGACACAATCAGCGTCTAGCGACCACTTTTCAGCGCCAATTGGGGCCGAAAAGTCGCCACATGACCGCAGTTTATGTATTCAACCGCGTCGTCCCCGCTTCGGCAGGGCGGTGTCCGAGATCTCGATGGTCTCCGGGTCGAACCCGAGCTTGGCGAGTTCATCCCGGATCCGGGCCCGGTGGTCCCCTTGGAGATAGACTTCCCCATCCACGACCGAACCGCCGGTGGCGAGACGGTTCTTCAACGTGCGGGTCGTCTCTTCGAGGTCGACCCCCGGCGGGAAGCCCGAAATCACCGTCGCGGGCTTGTTGTATCGACGCGGCTCCGCCCGGACGCGGATACGCGCGGTCTCTCGGTCGAGCGCCGACAGGATCTCATCGAACTCGTCGTTTGCCATTGTGGACCGTTCAGGCCTCCTTCTCGGACCGAGCCGAAAGGAGAGAGACCGCAGGAGGGCGTCGTGGCTCCGGGAGGACGCACGGGGTGAGAATTGGTCGTTGGGGGGAGCGCACCGAGTTCTCCATGGCCCCACTCCGTATGAACGTTCCGGACACGGGCCTCACAGCTCGCCCCATCGGTACAGGCGGAGGCAGATGACCAGCCCGACGACGGCGGAAAGTGCGAGCAGCCCGGCGTAGAGGACCATCTCGGCCGGTGTGGCCGGCGTGATCCCCAGGGCCCCCTGCACGAGCAGCGCGGCGTACGTGGTCGGGAGGAACCGCGCCGCGTCCTGCCAGATCGGCGGGAGGGCCGAGAGAGGGTAGTACAGCGGGGACAGCATGCCGAGGAGGGTGAAGGTGAGGTTCCCGACGGGCCAGATCTCTCGCTGGGTCCGGACCCGGCTCGAGATCGCGATCCCGATCGACGAGAAGAGGATCCAGAGCGTGAACAGGGCGCCGAGGAGCGTCAACCCGCCGAACCACGTGAGGGGGTACCCTTCGAGGCCCCCCTTCCAGGCCAGCAGGACCGTCAGGATCGCGAGCGCCGGCAGCATCGCGATCAGGTTGGAGAACGCGATGCCGAAGAGGTAGCGGAGTCGGCCGAGCGGGCTCGCGACGAACATGTCCTGGAGCGAGCACTCGATCCGCCAGGTCGCGCTGTCGCCCAGGACCCATGAGCCGATGTTCTGCATCGTGAAGAGCATCGCTCCGACGATCTCCAGCGGCAGGAGGTACGGCGGCGAGATCAGGGAGAGGAAGTAGAGGAAGATGAACGGCAGCAGGACGGGTGTGATCGTCACGGCCGGGTTGCGACTGATCCAGCGCCAGCCTACGAGCGCAAACGCGGGGAGCGCCCGCCCCTGCGTCGGGACCCTCGGGAACTCCGCTTCGACGCCGGCCATCTAGTTCCCCCGAACCGTGCGCCGGGCCCAGTAGACGGCGAAGAGGAACACCGCGGTGGTCTCCCCGACCAGGCCGAGGATCGCGGTCCAGACCTCGGCCGAGGAGAGCGCGGTCACGCCGAGGCGGGCCTGGAC
>JASHXS010000151.1 GCA_030043405.1 Thermoplasmata archaeon
CGCCAGCGACCGTGCATAGGCTCCGCGACGACCCGCGGGAACGTCGGTCATGCGGGATCCCCGGTAGAGGAGACCGAATCGCGGCCCTCGGTCGGCCGAAGGTCGTCGTCGCGCGCCCAAGAGTTGCAGCCGGGCGGCGGTCATCCGGCTCAGCGGGGTGACGCCACCGGCGGCCGCGACCAGGCGAGCCGCCACCCGCTCCCCCACGACGGCCGCCAGGTTCGGGATCTGGGCTCGGGCCGAACGCTCGAGGAGACGGACGAGGCTGTCGTGGTGCCCCGCGAGCGCCGCCCGGGCCTGCACCCACGCGCCGGCGTATTCGGCCAAGGACGTACCCGGAACCGGGAGGAACGCGTCCGCGGCGCGCGCTTCGCGGCCCAGCGCGCGCTCCACGCGTTCCTCCTCGCGGGCGAGCGAGATGAGGACCTCCTCGGGCGACGCGAGCGCCTGCTGCAGGGACTGGCGGGCCGTCTCGAGAAGGAACGAACGGTCCTCCCGAAGGCCGGCTCCTTGGACGATCGAACGGGCCCGACGAAGTTCCGACACCGAGGCGGCGCGCACCTCGCGCCCGACGGACGGGGCCAGGGTAACGGCCCCCGCCGATTCGATCGTCCGGATCGAAGTCCCGGGCTCGAGCCGGCGGAGGGCGTCGAGCATGCCCACGGGCCAGACCCCTTGGGACCAGGCGCGGTACGCCTCGGCCGCCGCCGAGGGCGACGGGCCGAATGGAACGGTGACGAGGACGCGGGGCGGGTCCAGCCCGACCAAGCAGAGCTGTGGGCCGTCCGGGAGGACGACGGCGGTCCCCACGCCCTAGAACTCCGTGAGCGACTTCTGGAACCGGTGCCGCTCCTCGGGTACTTCGACCGGGTACCGCCCGGTCAGGCAGCCCATGCAGAGGTTCTCGCCCGGGAGGCCGATGGAGTCGACGAGTCCGTGCGTCGACAGATACCGGACGCTCTCGGCCCCGATCTCGGCGGCGACCTGTTCCTCGGTGCGCTCGAAGGCGATCAGGTCCTTCCGCTCCTTCATGTCGATGCCGAAGTAGCAGGGGGCCACGATGGGTGGACAACCGACCCGCACGTCGACCCGGGTCGCCCCGGCCTGCCGCACCATCTGCACGATCTCTCGGAGCGTCGTGCCGCGCACGATGGAGTCGTCCACCAGGACGATGCGCTTGCCGCGGAGCAGTCCCGGGACCGGGTGGAGCTTGACGCGGACCTCGAGCTCGCGTCGCTTCTGATCGGGGATGATGAACGTCCGCTCGACGAACCGGTTCTTGATCAGCGCCTCGGCATACGGGATGCCCGATCCTTCGGAGAACCCGAGCGCCTGGGGCCGCGCCGAGTCCGGCACCGGCACGACGAGGTCGGCCTCGGCCGGACTGTCCTTCGCGAGGCGGAGGCCGACCCGGTGCCGCACGTCGTACACGCTCTGACCCTCCGCGACCGAGTCCGGCCGCGAGAAGTAGACCCATTCGAACATGCAGTGCGCGCGCCCGCCGCCCCCGGGGATGCGGGACGTGCGGGCCAGCTGGCCCTTCTCGAGGACCAGCACTTCGCCGGGAAGGACATCCCGGACGAGCTTTCCGCCCATGAGTTCGAGCGCGACCGACTCGCTCGCGACCGCGACGCCCCCGTCGATGGTACCGTACACAAGCGGCCGCATCCCGTTCGGGTCCCGGAAGGCGAGCACGCGGTTGCCGACCAGCATGACGACCGAGTAGCCGCCCACGAGTTCGGAGGCCGCGCGCCGGATGGCCGCCTCGAGATCGCGGGTCCGTCCGTACTCCACGGCGATCATCTGGGCCATCGTCTCGGTGTCGGCGTTCCCCAGCAGGTCGACGCCCTGGGCCTGGAGCCGGTGCCGCACCCGCTCGAAGTTCACCAGGTCGCCGTTGGCGGCGAGGGCCGCCTCCTCATGCTTCAGCTTGAAGACGATCGGCTGGGCGTTCTCCAGGTCGGTGCTCCCGGTCGTGGGGTAGCGGTTGTGCCCGATGCCGGCGGTGCCCCGGAGCGAGTCGAGGATGTCCTGCGAGAACACCTCGTGGACGAGACCGTTGCCCTTGCGGTGGTGCAGCGTGCCGTGGCTGGCCGTGGCCATGCCACTCGCCTCCTGGCCACGATGCTGGAGGGCCCGAAGCCCCCGGAAGAGGTAGGGGGCCGCCCCCTTTCCTTGGAGGGATACCCCCACGATGCCGCAGTACTCGCGCGCCGGCACGGGTCGACCGAACGGCCGCTAGCGGCCTCCGGTCGACACCACCCGACCGCGGGACTTAAGGCGAGCGGGACGAAGGCTCAACCGAAGAGAGCGGAGAGACCCTCGGCCGCCTCTTCCTCGGAGACGCCCTTCTCTTCCTTCTTCTCCTCTTCCTTCTTCTCGCCCTTGCCGTCCTTCTTGTCGCCGGCGGCCGGCGCGGCGGGCGCCGGGGCGCTGAACGTCTCGGCCTTGGCCAGGACCTCGGCGAGGTTGACGCCCTCGAGCGAAGCCATGAGGGCCTTCACCCGGGCGGCGTCGGGGGCGACGCCGGCGGCGGTCAGGATCCCGGTGAGGGACTTCTCTTCGATCGGCTTTCCGGCAGCGTTGAGCAGCAGGGCTCCGTAAACGTACTCCATCGTTCTCACTCCGTGGTTGGGGGGACCTTCCTAGGTACCTGTGATCTTGCCGACGGCGGCCGCGGCGCGGATCGCCTGGGCGAACAGCGGCGTGATCGTCTCGGGAGCCGCGTAACCGGCGGCGACAGCGACCGCCAGGGCGCGCCGGTGCCCCTTGGCCAGGAGCAACGGGGCGGTCGTCGGGGTCGCGTATCCGACCTCGAGGGCGACGCCCAGGGCGCGCTGGGCGGCCCGGCCGAAGTCGGCGCGGAGCGAGTCGAGGTCGACCGCGAGCACCTTCGCGGGATAGAAGGTGTCTCCGTCGACGACGGCGCGGAGGGAGAGGCCCACCTCGAGGGGGAAGATCTCGAGCCGGGTCAGCATCCCCGCCACCTCGCGCGAGATGACCTGTCCGGCCTTGACGATCAGCGTGTCCTTCTTCAGGATGACCTTGCCCTTCTCGATGGCCGCCGGGAATCCGGCGTGCTGGAGCTCGCCGACGATCGGCCCGGGCTTGAAGCTGGTCGTCTGCGCGGGGACCAGGATGTCCGCCGGCGCGATCTCGCCGCCGCGGGCCGGGGTCGGAGAGCGCGTCTTGAGGAACTCCTGGTACAGCGCGAACGGGTTCCCCTCGGCCGCGAGCAGGGCCGTCTGGTCCCGGACTTCCTCGAGCAACGGCTCGAGCGACCGGCGCTGCTTCGACGCGCTCTGGAGCGCGTGCCGGATCGCGTTGTTTGGGGCGACCAGGATCGGTCGCTGCCGGCCCCGGAGCTCGCGCCGCATCCGCTGGAGGGCGGACGCGGGGACTCCCCGGACTCCGACCAGCGCCGTCACGGGCCGGGCGAGAATGGACTCGGAGATACGCTCGACGCGCTCGAGCTTCTCAGGCGGAACGGAACCACGACCGGGCATCGACGTCCCTCCTACCAGATGCGGACCGCGGGGCCCATCGTCGTCTTGACGTAGACGGACTCGATGTTGGTCCGACCGCGCTCGAGCTTCCCCACGATGCGTTGCAGGACCGCGTCTACGTTCTGCGCGATCTGCTCGGGCGGCATCGTCCGGGTTCCCACGGCGGTGTGGAACGTGCGGTTGCCCTTCGACCGTACTCGGACGGAGCGCTTCATCGCCCCGATCAGATTGCTGGGGTCGCTCCCCGGGGGGACGGGCCGCGGCATCTTGCCTCGGGGGCCCAGCACGACGCCGAGCCGCTTGCCGATGGCGGGCATCATGGGCGCCTCGGCGAGGAAGAAGTCCACTTCCTCGACCAGGCGCTTCGCGGACTTCGCATCCTTCGCGAGCTCCTCGAGCTCGGCGGGAGTGATGACGCGGTCCGCGACGCCCCGGACCTTCTGGCCCAGTTCCGGCGAACCAAAGACCGCGACCTTGACGGGTCGTCCCCGCCCGTTGGGGAGGGGCACCTCGTCCTCGATGCGGTTCTTGGGGATCGCCAGGTCGAGGTCCTTCAGGTTGACCGAGAGCTCGACGCTCTCGGGAAACTTGCGTTCCGGGGCCTTCTGGAGCGCCTCGGTGACAGCGTCGACGGAAGGACGGTCGGGCATCGATGTGGTACCCTCGGAGAGGGCGGGGCCGCCGAGAAAGCCCGCTTACTTAAGGCTTGGCGCCGCGACCATCGCGCCCGGGGCCCGGTTTCTCGGCGAGGGGCGCGACGCCCTCGCAATCGCGCGTCGGCGCCCCCAAGCCTAAATACCGTACGGGCCTCGGCGGCGCCCGATGCACTATCCAAAGGTCGTCTCGACGTATTGCCCGAAGTGCAAGGTGCACACGGAGCACGACGTGGAGAAGGACAAGAAGCGACCCGCCTCCGAGCTCGCCTGGGGGCAGCGCCGGTTCCGCCGGGCGACCCGGGGATACGGGGGCTTCCCGCGACCGAAGCCCGAGGGCCGGGCCAAGGCCGTCCGCCGGGTCAACCTCCGCTTCCGGTGCAAGAAGTGCAAGTACATCGTCAAGCCGGCCAGCTGGCGCGCGAGCCAGCTCGAGCTGGTGGAGCACCACTAGGAGGAGACGGCATGCACGCACCCGCCCCCTTTTGGATCGTGAAGTGCCCCGACTGCTCGACCGAGCAGACCGTGTTCAGCCGACCGGCGACCACCGTCAACTGCACCGTCTGTGGGGCGACCCTCGCGACCCCCACGGGTGGGCAGGCCAAGCTGCGGGGCGAGTTCGTCCGCCCTGCTTCCGGCTAGGCGGCCCCGGCGGCGCACCATGCCGCTCCGCGCGGAGTACCCCGAAGAAGGGGAGCTCATCATCGGCACCGTCACCTCGATCCGGAACTTCGGCGCCTTCGTGACCCTCGACGAGTACAACAACCGCGAGGCGTTCATCCACCTCTCCGAAGTGGCGACGGGCTGGGTCAAGTACATCCGGGACCACATCCGCGAGGGCCAGAAGATCGTCGCCCGAGTTCTGCGGATCGACCCGGCGAAGAACCAGATCGACCTCTCGCTCAAGCGGATCAACGACCACCAGCGACGCGAGAAGACGCAGGCGTGGAAGAACGAACTGCGGGCGATGCGTCTCATCGAGCAGGTCGCGACCGCGCTCAAGGTGAAGGCCGACCAGGTCGTGGACGACTACGGCCCGGCCCTCGTGGAGCGGTACGGGTCCCTCTTCCAGGCGTTCGAGGTCGCCTCGGCCGACCCGAAGCGATTCCAGAAGGAGAACGAGAAGGCCCCCTGGTCGACCGCCTTCCTCAAGGTCGCCGCGGACAACATCGTCCCGCCCCACGTCACGATCCTGGGCACGCTCGAGATGACCGACGGCAGTCCAGGGGGGGTCGAGCACGTTCGGGCCGCGCTGCTCGCGGCCGAGAAGGTCGACCCCGAGTCGGTCGAGGTCCAGTACGTCGGCGCGCCGCGCTACCGCATCCGCGTGGCGGCGAGCCAGTACAAGGCCGCGGAGGAGACCCTCAAGAAGGCGACCGACGCGGCGATCAAGAGCATCCAGGCCGCCGGCGGGGAGGGCACGTTCACCCGCGCATGACCGAGTCGCTCCTGCGGGTCTGCCGATCGTGCGCCCGCTACACCTTCCGGGCCGAGTGCCCCGAAGGGCACGGTCCGACGCGCACGCCCCACCCGGCGCGGTTCAATCCAGGGGACCGCTATGGGAAGTACCGCCGGATGCTGAGGGCCACGATGGGATCGACGGCAGGCGACCAGTGAACTCGATGGCGGCGGCGACCATGCATCGCATCAAGGTCATCAACGACGTCAGCGACCTCGTGCCGATCCTCCGCGCGGTGGACACCCCCCTCAAGCTGAAGCTCGTCACCCGGCTCGGCGAGAGCTGGCTGACGGTCGAGGACGTGGAGAAGGAGTTCGGGGCGGAGGGCGTGAAGACGCTCGCCTTCTTCGAGAAGCTCCGGCTGATCGACACGCGCTGGGTCGCTCGGGAGGGCCGGAAGCAGCCCGACAAGAGCTACCACTTCTACTACTCGACCATCAACATCAACACGACCTCTCCCCTCGCGGAGATCTCCGAAGTGCTGGCCATCGCGATGATGAGCCCGAAGGAGTACGGCAAGCTCGAGGAGAAGATCTACGCCGCCGTGGGTCCGGAGGGCCGGTTCTTCTCCGACACCGCGGAGGAGCTCGGGATGAGCCCGACGCGCCTGAAGGGACTCGTGAAGCGCTCGGACAAGCTGGAGTACCGTGGCCACCGGATCGAACGGTTCACGGCGGAACCCGGCGAGTAGGCGGCCCGCCGTCACGGTGCTGCGGGTCGGCCACCGGGCCGGGCGCGACCCCAGGCTCACGACCCACCTGGCCCTGACGGCCCGAGCGTTCGGGGCCGAACGGATGCTCCTCCACCCGCCCGACCCGGACCTGGCGACGCGCGTCGCGGCCGTGGGCGCTCGGTGGGGCGGCCACTTCGAGGTCGTCGGGGCACCGGACTGGAAGCGGGCCGTCCGGGAGTTCGATGGGACGGTCGCTCACCTCACGATGTACGGGCTGCCGCTCGAGCGGGTACGGCCCGAGCTCCGCCGGGCCCGACGCCTCCTCATCGTGGTCGGGGGCGCCAAGGTGCCGCCGGACCTCTACCGGTTGTCCACCCACAACGTCGCGGTCGGCCACCAGCCGCACAGCGAAGTGGCCGCCCTGGCGATCACGCTCACCACGATCCTCGGCGTGCCCGGGCCGGCGGCCCTGCCCGGAGCCCGGCAGCGGGTGGTGCCTCGCCGTCGCGGAAAGCGGGTGGTCGAGACGCGGGAGCGGCCGTGAGCGACGGGCCCGACGCCATCCCGGCCGGCGACCTCCCGCTGTCCGCCCAGGCCCCGGGCAAGTGCATCGTGTTCGGAGAGCACGCGGTCGTCCACGGCGGACCCGAACTACTCTTTGCGATCGACCTCGCGACCCAGGTGATCGTTCGAAGGGCGCCCCGGTCCTCCCTGAACGGGGACCCCGAGGCCGCCGGCGAGCACCCGTACTTTCGCGCCTTGCTCCGCCAAGCGTGGGCGGGACCCGCCGACCTCGAGGTGCGGGCCATCTCTCGGATCCCCCGCGGGGCGGGTCTAGGTTCGTCGGCCGCGCTGTGCGCGGCCCTCTCTTGTGCCGTGTCGGCCCGCGGGGGAGGCGTCCCCCGCGCCGACCTCGCCCAGCGCAGCTTTGAGGTCGAAAAGGCGGCTCAGGGGGTCGGAAGTCCGGGCGACACGAGCGCGGCCGTGGCGGGGGGATTCCTCACCGTCAATGCGGCCCGGACCGGCCTCGCCCTCTGGGAGGTCCACGATGGGGCGGCCCGCTGGGAGGTCCGGCGACTTCCGGATCCGGGCTGGGTCTGGGTCGTGGCCCACAGCGGGGTGCCGCGCTCGACCGGCGACGCGGTCCGGGCCGTGGGGAGCCGGCTCCGAGCGGCTGACGGGCCAGCGCTCCTCGCGGAATTCCGACGGGTGGCGGAGGAGGGGATCGACGCGGTCGAAGCCGGGGACCGCGCGGCCGTGGGGCGCCTCATGCGACGCAACCACGAGCTGCTCCGGGAAGTCGGGGTCTCCCATCCCCGGCTGGAAGAACTGCTGCGAGCGGCCGAGCCCCTCAGCGAAGGGGCGAAGCTGACCGGCGCAGGGGCCGGCGGTTCGATCGTGGCCCTCCCTCGACCCGGCAGTGAGACCGAGCTCGTCCGACGGTTGGCCCGGGCCGGCGCGCTCCCGTTCGTAGTTCGACCGGCCACCGCGGGTGCGAGCCTCGTCGCGCCCCCGTAGCTCGGCAGTTCACTTCCGCGCGACGATCCGGATCACGGCGTTCGCCCCGACCGGCTGGTCGGCCGCGAGCGCCCGATGGGTACGACCGTCGATCGCCCGGATGAAGTGCTCGCCCAGGTCCGTGTGAACCCGGTAGGCGACCGCCCGGGCTGGGGTGTCGGCCGGGACCAAGAGGGCGTCCGGCAGGACGCGTCCCCGACCGTCCACCCAGTGCGTTTCGTCCTCGACTGGGAAGACAACGATCTGGTGGAGGCGGTCGAAGACGAGGCGTTCCAAGGCGGGTTGCACGCCCGTTCCGCCCCAGCGAGCGAGGATCGCGCGGAGGGACTCGAGCGCCTTGACCTGGGCGGGGTTCAGCCGCTCCGGGTCGTTCATCGAGAAGGAAGCGTCCCCCGGTCGATAGTTGACCAAACCGGCGCGGGCCGCCCTCCGCAGGGTCAGTTCGGCATCCGCGGCGGTCGGGACGGCGGGGATCTCCCCGATCGCGCCGGTCAGCGCCGTCAGGGCTTCGGAGGTGGAACGGTCGCACTTGTTCGCCGCGACCAGACGGGGCTTGGAGGCCCGAAGAAGGGCCGTCGCCAGGCCGCGGCGCTCGTCGGCGGTCCAGTGGCTCGGGTGGGCGCGGTCCAGCGTGGAGCCCCGCAGGGCCGCCGCCAGGGCCGCGGGGCTCACGGAGAGCCCGGTCAGCCGGTGCGCGAGAAAGTCCTCGACCTTCTTCCCCTCCAGTTCGACACTGCGGGCCTGGCGCTCGAAGTCGCGTCCCAGGATCTCGCTGACCCAGGTGACGAGTTCGTTCTCGAGCCAGGCCACTTCGTCGGCCGGGTCCTGACTCCCCGGCGCGGCCAGCCGACCCTCGGCGTCGGTGGAGCCCGAGAGATCCACGACCTGGATGAACCCGTCCGCGGCCCGGAGGTCGTCGAGGAACTTGTGGCCCAGGCCCTTCCCTTCGTGGGCCCCTGGGACCAGCCCCGGGACATCGATCAGGTTCACGGGGACCCAGCGGACGCCTTCGACGCACTTCGCGTTCCCCGGCGTGCAGGGGACGCCCTTTTCCACGTGGGGACACGGCACCCGCACCGCCCCCACGCCCCGGTTCGGTTCGAGGGTGGTGAACGGGTAGGGAGCCATGGGGACGTCGAGGAGCGTGAGCGCGTTGAACAACGTCGACTTTCCGACGTTGGGCTTGCCGACCAGGCCGATCTCGATGGTTCGTCCCCCCTAGATGGCGTACTCCGGGGCCGTCTCCGCGACGCCGAGTTTGGCGTTGGCCGCCAGGGCCATCGCGAAGAGGAGGTCGCTCAGACGATTGGTCCATCGGAGCAGGTCGGCTCGTACGGGCTCGACACGGTGGAGCTTCCAGAGCTCGCGTTCGGCCCGGCGCGCGACCGTGCGGGCGACGTGCAGCTCCGCGGCGACCGCGCTGCCCCCCGGAAGGACAAAATTCCGGAGGGGCGGGTGGAGAGCATCGAACCGGTCGATCTCCTTCTCCAGACCGGTGACGTGGCGGGCGAGGATCACATGGGCCGGGGGCGAGGCTCCGGACGCGACCGCCAGTTCGGACTGGGCGATGAACAGCTCGTGCTGGAGGCGGCGGACGACCGGACGGTACTCCTCCAGGGGAGACGGAAGAGCGGCCTCGACGCGCCCCAGCTCGGAGCCGAGTTCGTCGAACGTGCCGTAGGCCGCGATGCGAAGCGAGTCCTTGGCTATGCGCGCACCATGGGCGAGGCCGGTCGTGCCGTCGTCGCCGGTGCGGGTGTAGAGACGCGGGATGTTCTCGCCTCCGGTCGCCAGGGCAACTGGTCCAGCGGGGAACTCAATCCGTGGACCGGGCAGAACGAGATGTGCAGCACCTCATTATGCTTGGCGTCTTGACGGCACAGTCGGCAGATGAACCCGCTCCGCTCACTCCACGCGATCGCGATCGACTCCATGTTGCAACCCAACCCTGTGTAGGGAGCTAGCGCCCGAGGAGCCCCCGACCCTCGCGGTCCGCCCGCTTCCGATCCCGTCGCCGACTGGAGGCCGATCGCGCGCGCTCGCGCAACGCCGGTATCCGTTCGGTGTGGGTCCGGGCCAGCTCCCCGAGCCCGAGGGTCAAGGCCAGCGTCAGTGCGCCGTCCAAGTCTCGGGCATACCCCTCTTCGACGACCTCCTCCAGCTCCGCTTCCAGCGTCACCGGGAGCTCCGGTCCGGGGGCGGCTGCACCGGCCGTCCCCCGCACCATCGCACGAACCGCTTCCGAGCGATTCGCCAGGTCGTTCGCGTGTTGGAACTGGTCGAGGAGCGACTCTTCCTCGGCGGTCAGGCGCACGCCGAGAAAGTGGGTCGCGGGAGCTGCTCGAGCGTTCCGCACGGGTTTAACAGAATTTAACAGATATTAAAGGATTTGTTAAACAT
Source organism: Thermoplasmata archaeon (assembly GCA_030043405.1). Lineage (GTDB taxonomy): Archaea > Thermoplasmatota > Thermoplasmata > Lutacidiplasmatales > UBA184 > Lutacidiplasma. The sequence goes on from JASHXS010000151.1 coordinate 10,210, forward strand.
ATAGATGCCTCACCGCCTCTGGAACCCGGGCGTCGGTCTTCGAAGGAGCCGTGGGGCGGTCGGGGGGCGCCGGCCGCGCGGCCGGCGCCCCGGGCGGGGCTTGCCTTCTTATCCCGGTGCCCCGCTCCGGCGCCGATGGGATTCGACCGTGCTCGATCCGCCGCCGGGCCAGCCGTCGTGCTGGCCATCGTGGTGCTCATGCTGGTCGCCGCGGGCGGGCCCACTTCCGCGGTCGTCCCTGCCCTTCCCGCCGCAGCCGCGGCCAACACTCCGTTGGCAAACGCGGCCGAGACGCTGGCGCGCGGGCTGGGACCAGCGGACGGTCAGCCGATGCAATGCTCGGCGACCGGTGGAGGCTCATCCTCGTGCACCGCCGTGCGGGGGCCGGGGAGTCCGGCCAGCGACCCGGCCAGCTGGTCGAACATCACGACGCGTGTGCTCCCGCTGCCGAGTCCGAGGTGCTCGGAGATGGTCTGGGACGCCTCGGACGGGTACGTGCTGTTGTTCGGTGGAACCAGCCTCACGAGCTACTTTTCGGATACATGGACGTACTCGAACGGAGTGTGGACCAATGTCACGGCGAGCCTTTCCGGAGGTTCCCCCCCGAACGTCGACACCCCCGGCCTCACCTATGATCCCTGGACCGGAGTCGTGCTGCTGTTCGGGGGATTCACCGCCAGTTCCGACAATCTGAGCCTGACGTGGTCGTACCACGACGGCACCTGGACGAACCTGACTTCCACGGCGGGGACGCCGCCGGCCCCGCGAACGTCCCCGGTCTTCGTCGCCGACCTCGCGAGCCATGAGATGATCCTCTACGGAGGCTCCGACCGGCCCAACGGGATCGCCTACACGGACACGTGGTTGTTCAGCGGGAGTACGTGGTCCAACATCACCGGTACGGTCGGTTCGTCGCCCCCAGCCATGGGGATCAGTGGGGCCTTCGACCCGGCGGAGAGCGGGATCCTAATCTTCGGATTCACGGGGACCGTCCCGGTCCTGGGGTACACGTACGTGTTCACCGAAGGCCATTGGCGGAACCTGACGGCCAACCTCACCGTCCCGACCCCGTTGCTGGAGTTCGGACGCTCCGTGTATTTCGCCCCGGCCCAGACGCTCCTCGTCGTCGCGAGTATCGCGTTCGTCTCCTCCACGGGGGGAGCGGTCGCCTTTCCCGAGGTGTGGGGTTTCACGGACGGCAACTGGACCAACCTGACGGGGAACGGGCCCATCCCGGCTTCCGGCACCCTGGCCGCCGGCGCGGCCGACGGATCCGGGGCCGTGTTGATATTCGGCGGCTACGCGGCGCTCGGTATCGACACTCAGTGGATGTACGCCTACTCGAACCCACCGGGGGGAGCGGCGCTAACGGCCACGCCGGCCGCGCTGGACGCCGGCGGTCGGGTCGACTTCACGTCCAGCTTCAGCGGCGGACTGGCTCCCTACTTCGTGAACATTTCGTTCGGGGACGGCACGCCCCCCGGTCCCGGACCGAATACGACCCACCTCTACGTCGACGTCGGGACCCACCAGGCAGAACTGAACGTCTCGGATCTGCTGGACCGGGCCGCGACGGCAACGGCGACGGTGGTGGTGAATGCGGACCCGTCCGGGCTCTCGATCCAGCCGATCCCCCCGAGTCCGAGCGTGGGCGCGACCGTCAACTTCTCCGCGGCCTTCTCGGGTGGGACCCCACCGTATACGAGCGACTGGCAGTTCGGGGACGGCTCGACGTCCGCCGCCGTCTCGCCTAGCCACCTGTATGCGCGGGCCGGCACGTACACGGTGAACCTCACCATCACGGACACCGACGGGCGGATGGTGAATGCGTCCACGACCATCCACGTGGCCGGGGCTTCGAGCTCCAGCTCGGGCTCTTCGCCGCTCTGGATCTACGCCGCCTTGGTGGTCCTCTTCGCAGTCGTGGCGATCGTGGCGGCAGTCGTGCTTCGTCGCCGACGCCGACCCCCGATGGCCGCGGACGGGACCGCGGCCGAATCGGGGAGTCCCGCACCCCCGCCCGGCGTGGCGGGCCCACCCCCCTCGCCGTAGGCCAGCGGACCCTCGCCACCAAACACTTTTCCGCCGAGCCCGATACGCCTTCGATGTCGCGACGGGTACGCCGGATTCTTCCCGCACAGGTCGCCGCCGTCCTCGTGGCCGTGGTGGTCGTGGCCGGCTCGCTTGCCTTCATCGTCCACTCGTCCGAGTCGACCCCGCCGGCCCGCGCCTACCTCGGCATCGTACCGGAGCCGGGGACCACGAACACGGTGATCGGAACGATCTCCGGCATCAGTTCGCCATGGGCGGGCACGTTCGACCCGGCGAACGGCGACATCTACCTCGCAGACTCGACCGCCGGCTTCGGCGCCGGCGACAATTCCAGCAACGTCACGATCATCTCGACATCGACCAACTCCGTGGTGGGCCAGTACTTCCTGGGCGAGTACTCGAACCCGCAACCCCCGACGTACGCCCCGTCCGACCAGGAGGTGTATGTCGCCAACGACAACGACAGTACGACCATGGACAACGTGACGGCGCTCTCCGGGACGCAGCACATCGCGGCGATCATCCCCACGGGCAACGGCTCGGCGCCGACGACGCCCCTGTACGACCCGGTCAACCACGACCTCTACGTCGCCGATCCGTTCACGCCCTACGTCGACCTGCTGGGCGAGAACGTGACGGTCATCAACACCGCGAACAACGAGGTGGTCACCACGATTCAGGTCGGGGAGGCCCCGATCACCGGGGCGTTCGACCCGGCGGACGGATACATCTACATTCCCAATTGGGGAGATGGGAGCGGCACCAACCTCAGCATCATCGACCCGGGCACGAACACGGTCATCGGCAACATCTCCGGTCTCAACACACCCGTGACTCCGGTCTACGACCCGGTGAATCAGGACCTGTACGTGATGAACACCGGCGTGGGGGCCTACAACCTCACCGTGATCCACGGCACCAGCGTCGTCGCGACGATCCTGGTCGACCCCTCGTACTCGAACGTCTTCAACTTCGGACCGACCGTGGATCCGGTGACGGGGGACATCTACGTCCCGCTCGCGGCCGACGACGAAGTCGCGGTGTACGCCCCCTCCAACACGCTCGTGACCGACATCAGTGGGGGGGTGAACTACTTCTCCGATTACCAAGGGGTCTACGACCCCGCCGACGGGACCGTCTACCTGACCGGTTCGAACGACGTCGGCGACGGGGGCGAGGTCTTCGCCATCAACGGCTCGACGAACACCGTCACGGTGGCGATCGCCGTCGGTTGGAACCCCGAGTCCCCCATCTTCGACAACGCCACGAACGAACTGTACGTCCCCAACCTGAATGCCAACAACGTCAGCGTGATCGGCGGCGGGCCCGTGAAGACGACCTCCAATCCCGGGACGTACACGGTGACGTTCGAGGAGACCGGGCTGCCGAGCGGGGTGTCGTGGAACGTCTCGCTCGACGGGCTGACGGTGAACTCCACCGCCACGTCGATCCCGTTCGTGGACGAGAAGAACGGCAGCCACTCGTACACGATCGGGCCGTGGGGGGACGAGTCGACCTGCACCTTGGGCCTCTCGACGGTGAGCGGGACGATCACGGTCGCGGGCAAACCGTACACCTTCTCGGTGCCCTTCTCCTGCGCCCCGGGCAGCAAGTCGCCGAGCGGCTCGAGCGGGAGCTCCTCGGGATTCTTGGGACTCCCCGGCGATGACGGTTATCTGCTGCTCGGCGGGGTGGTCGTGATCCTCGTGGGCGTGGTCGTGGCCGTCCTACTGCTCCGTCCGGCGCGGCCCCCACCGATGGTGCCCGCGGGTCCGGCGGGGCCGCCGGTGCCCCCTCCGCCACCGCCCTAGAGTCGTCGCGGACCGTCAGGCCGGAAGAGCCTCCTGGCCCGACCGCCCGGACGCCGACTGGGGGGCGTAGCTGCGTCGCAGTTGCTGGAAGAACAGCACGGCCACCAGGACGAGAGGCAAGGTGTACGGGTAGGGGAGGGTGATGAGAACTCCGAACAAGGCCTGCCACATGACGAAGCCAAAGGCGAGGTGGACCAGCCAGTACTCGTGGTCCCGGTCCCCGACGTGGTGACGGATCCACTCGAGGATCGCGCCGAGGCAGACCAGTTCGAGGCCGATCGTGAGCGCGGGTGGGACCCCGTACGCCGCGAATCCATACTCCAAGACGAGCGCCACGGGGAAGAAGGCGAAGCCCGCGGCGAAGGCGGCGCCGGCTCCGGCGGTGGGTCGGTCGTGGGCGGGTCGCCAGAGCCGGGCCGGAACCCGGTACGCGGCCCCGACCAGCACGGCGATCGTGATCAGACTGCCGAGGAACAAGGGCCAGCCCATCCAGAAGTGGAACAGGGACCAAACGGACGCCGTCTCGAACGCGGTCGAGGCGGCCAGGGTCGCCAGGGCGATGCCGACCCCTCGGCCGCTGAGGAGCGAGCGTCCCCGCGTGGCCGGCAGGGCCAGTCCGAGGAGCACGATCGGGAGGATCATCGACACGGTCACATGGAGCGCGAGGACCCCCACCGACCAGACCCAGTTCACCCCGAGGAAGTGCCCGTACGTGCCGAGGATGCCGTCCGCCCCCTGCGTGTTCCGGAACAGCGTGTTGTCGCCCAGGCCCTCTTCGGTGACCCCATACGCCAGCGCGAGCAGGCCCGCCGTCGCCCAGCCCTTCCCCCAGCGGAGCATGGCCTCCCGGATGAGCAGGGCTCCGGCGGTGTACTGACCGACGTTGACGGCGAGAAAGAGCGCGAAGAACCACGGCGCCTCGACCAGGAGCAGGATCGAGCTCGAGGTCGAGAGATACTCGACGATGCCGGGCGTTAGGATCGCGAGGCAGAGGATCGGGTGGCGACGGAGGAATTCTCGCAGTCCGCCAGTCCCTGCCCGCGACGGCCGACCCGACGGGGCGGATCCGGCGGGAGATTCGGCGGGGGCCACGGGTGGCTCCGGTTCCGAGCCGGTGATACTTCAACCTGCGGACCCACCCCGGGCGGAAGGCGGGACACCAGCCCCATTGGCGGTGAGGCTCCGGTTCGTTCCCGGCGCCCTGGCTCGACCCCGGGGAGGGTCGGTCACGCCGGGATCTTCCCGAGGAGTTCGTCGATCTTCCGTACGGTGTTCCAGTTGCGAGCCGTACCGGCCGTGCCGAGCGCTCGTTCGATCACCGCACTCGTGAGTCGCGAAGTTCCCACGCCATCCACGTAATGCACGTAGGCGACGCGCCGCCCCGGGCGGACGACCTCTCTCCCTCGAACGGCCCGGGCGAGCGATTCCCACTCGGCCGGTGCCGGCGCAGACTTCAGTACGACTGCCAGGAGATGGGCGGGGTCGGCGACTGCCACTTGACGAAGGGGGTTCTCGGCGAGCAGAGCACGCCACTCGCTGGCCGTGCGGACCACGATCGACGTCTCGAAGCCCAGGCGCTTGCGGACGCCCTCTTCCAGCCGTCGCTCGAGGGAGGACGTGGGTCCCTCCGGCCCCCGACCGATCAGATTGCCCGAAGCGAGGAGGGTCTGTACGTGCTCGAGGCCGACCGACTCCCCTAGGGTCCGTAGCTGCTCCGACCCGGCCCGCTGATGCCGCCCGAGATTGACGGCCCGCAACAGCGCTACATAACCCGGCACACCGACGCCACCCGCTGGCGCGCCATAAGGCGCGCTCGGGGCCCCGGCCGGAGGGGCTGGCCGACGCTACGGGCGGGCTGGCCGTTCCACTCCCGAGAAGGTGTTATCTCACGGGAACGGCCCCGACGATCGAGGGACCGGGTTCCGTGGCCACCGGGAGCCTACCAAATCGGCGCTCGAAGGTCGGCGGCCGCACCCTCCGCGCCTCCCGCCCGCGTTCCCTCCGGGTGTTCGTCACCCTCGCCACCGTCGCATCGGCTTGCGCCCTCGTCGGGGTGGCCTCGGCCGTTTCGTTCCATGTCGGTAGCTCCCTCGAGCGGGTCGGAGGGACAGCCTCCACCACCGAGTTTCTGAGCCACTGGCAGTTCGTCTCTACGGCCCCCTCCACCACGCCCTTCCCCACGCCCCGCGTGTGGAGCGCGACGGTCGCCACGCCCACCCGGCTGGCCCGGCTGTCGACCACGTACCTGCTGAACCGGGGGGCCTTCGGGGACACCGGTGCAGATTGGGTATTCAACGAAACCGTCGGGATCTCGGCGAGCACGGAGTTGGAGGTGGCCTTCTCGGTCACCTACGTGGTGGCAGGGGTGACCCACTCCTTCACCACCACGGCCTACGTCGAGACCCAAGCGAGGGCCCTGGTCGCCACGTTGACGTTCACAGTGCTCTGGGACTCCGGTGCGGCCACTGCGCTGACCGTGGTCTCCCAGACGGAGCTGACCCAGGTATGTTCGGCGCTGGGGACCTGCCCATGACCGGCGGGACGGCCCGGTGGCTCCCTCGGCTGTTCGCCGGGAGCTCGATCGCCCTCGTGCTCGGCCTCTTGCTGTCGGGAGGGCTGGGCGCTTCGGCCCAACTGTTGTCCGGCGTCACCGAGGTAGGTGGGGGATCCAACGTCGGCGAGCTGAGCGTCTCCTACTGGACCTGGGCGTCGACCGCCGTGTGGAAGATCCCGGTGACGGTACCGGCCCTGGCCTCCTCGACCGTCGGCACGCCGACCCGCCTCGCGACGGGGGGAGGCGCGTTGGTCCTGGACGCCGCGACGGCGGGCAACGCTTCGGTCCGGTGGGAGTTCGTCGAGAGCACGGCGGCTCCCCACTCCACGGAGATCGAACTTCGGTTCACGGTGGGACTTTCCGGGCCGGCGGCCTCGTTCCGCACGTACCTGGAGACCCAGACCGCGACTCCGACCGGCGCCCTGACGTTCTTCCTCTTCTGGGACGCCGGCACGGTCGCGCCCACCGGCATCACGATCGAGACGATGCAGGTCGACGTACTGGCCTGTTCGTCGGTCGGGCACTGTCCCTGATCCGCCGCGGGGACCCCCGCGACACACGTCGCCCACTCTCGGGGTCCCGCCCGACCCCGGGGTAGAGAGGGACCCGGGTCGACGTGCCCAGCCCCACCGGCTCTCTCTATTTTCGCCGCCCCGGCGCGAGAGGAGTGGTCCGGCGTTCCTGCCGACCCGCACGTTTTAGTAGGGGGGTCCTCGAAAGATGCCCCCGGGAGGTGCCCCGGGTTTGGCACTTTCAAACGGACCGAAGATGGAAAACGGACATAGGCGCGTGACACGACGAACGATTCTCGGCGGGACGCTCATCGCGATGCTCGTGATGACGGGAGGGTGGGTCATGGCGGCCTCCTTCCAGGTCACGAACAGTACGACGGAGACCGGGGGCGGCAACTACCACGCCACCAACTCGATCGCCTACTGGACCGAGACGGCGGTCGGAGTCAGCACCCAGCCCGGGACGCTGCCCACGGCGCTCTCGACGACGGTGGGCACCCCTACCGTGCTGGCGGCCGCGGCGACCAACTACGCGGTGAACACGCCGACGCTCAACGACCTGGCCCATTACTGGAAGTTCTCCGAAGCGACGACCGCTCCGGTGAGCACCGAGGTGGAGCTCCAGTTCACGGTGTCGACCGGGGTCTCCCCGACCATCACCCAGGTCACGGTGTACGTCGAGACCCAGACGACGGCGCCCGGTGCGGCGATCACGTTCACGCTCTTCTACGACCTGGGGTCGGCGGCGAGCGGGACCATCACGCTGAACGCGGTGACGGAGATCAGCCAGCAGTGCGGCAGCGTGGGTACCTGCCCGTAGGGTAGAGACCCGCGCACGTCGAGCGAACCCCTTCCTCTTTCTTCTTCGCCCGCTCGGGCGGCTCCTCAAACGGCGAACGCACGGACCAGTCGTTCCAGGTCGGCCGGCGGGAGCAGGTTCGGGTGCACACAGACCCAAGCCCGCGCCTCTCGTTGGGCGGCCCGCTGATGCACGTCGCTCAGGACCTCGATCATCCGGTCGACCCCGTGCAGCCTCGCCAGGTATTCGATGCCCTCGAGGAAGAACGCGGTGACCTGGTCCCGCTCGACGGCGGTCTGGAGGAAGGCCCGGTACGCCTCCAGATCGTTCGGCTTCAGGGTCAGGCCCCGCCCGAGGTTGGTCAACCAATACACCTCGGCGGGGCGGTGGCCGATATGCGTCCGGAGGCGCTCGGGCGATTCCCGGACGATCGCGATCCCCCGGTGGCCGGCGGCCGTCATGTCCAGGAACTCGCGGAGCGCGGGGAGGTACGAGGGCGCGACAATGACCTCCACGCCCCAGTGCGGCGCGATGATCGGCGGCGTAGCGGGCGCGATGACTGGCGGCGTCGGCGGCGCGGGCTCCGGGGACGCCCCGACCTTGGGACTCTCGGCCGCGGAGCCTTCGCTCGGCCTGTCGGGGGCGATCGGCGGGTCGGGTGAGGGGATGGGGATCGTCGACCCCCCGGCATCGCCCACCGCCACCTCCGCCGAGGCCGGGGACGGCATCTCCGCCGGGAGGCCCGACGGTGCCACGTCCGGGTCGGCCGGATTCGGATCGGTCGCTCCCGGGCTTACCGCGGGCGGCGCCTCGCCCGGCATCGGGGACTCGGCCGCCGGAGCCAATGGGGGAACAGGCTCGGAAACGAGGTCGGTCGGCTGAACCTCCGGCTCGGGAGGAGTCGGTGGCGGCTCCGGGCTCGACACCGGATCCCCTGGCCCAAGTTCCCCTGGAGGATTGGCGACCACGGGAGGCTCGCCGCCCGGCGGGTCGGTCGTGGTCCGTTCCGGCGGGACCGCACCAGCCGGCTCGCTGGGCGGGGCGCCAGCAGCGTCGGTAGTCAGGGCCGCCTCGGGCACCGTAGAAGGCTCCGGAGGAGAAGCCGAGGGGGGAGAGTCGGTGACCTCGGGGCTCGGCACCGGCACGTCGGTCGGGGCCACCTCCGCCGGCGCGGGGGCGGCGACGGGACCTTCCGCCGTGCCCGTCGAGCTCTCGATGGGGGCAGGTTCCTCCGACGGTCTCGCTTCCACTGGCACGGAAGGGGTGCTCTCCGGGTCGGACTCGTGGTTCACACTGACCGGGTCGGGGCCTAGATCCAGTGGAGGAGGGGGTTCCAGACCATCGCCAGTCGCGCCCTCGGCGGTGGACGACTCCAGAGAGCCGGGCGCGGGTGCGCCGGCGACCTCGCTGGAGGACGACGGTGCCGACGTGGGAGGGTCGACTGAGGTCGGGGGCTCCAGAGAAGGAGGCGGCAACTGCTCGGCTTCCCACGCCGCGTCCTCTGGGGTTCCGAGTGGCGGCCGCTCCACCTCTACGTCGATGGGGACCTCGACCGTCGGTTCTGCCGTGGAAAGACCCCCCACCGCGGCGGCCTCTGGAGGCTTGGGCAGATCCGGCGGAGTCGACGGGCCATCGGAAACGGCTGGCGGCGCTTCCTCCGCCGGAAGCGCGGCGGGCAGAGCGACTGGCGTCGCTTCCTCGCCGGAGACGACGGCTTCGGTGGGGACTGGATGAACCGGGGCTGGGTCGGCCCCGCCCAGGGCCGACCGAGTCTCGGCGGTTTCTGTGCCGTCGGCGTCGGGCAGGGTAGGTTCCAGTCCCGACGGAGCCGGGCCGGGTTCCGGCAATGCGAGCGCCGTCAGAGGCGGGGGCTCCAGGACCGGACTCGTGTCGGGTGGTACGGCGGTCTCGACTGCGGCGGGCAGCTCTGGGGCCGATCCGGTCGGGAGGGGGTCTCCTCCGGCCCCGGCCGTTCCCTCCGACTCGGCCGCCGGACTCGCCACTGGCGGGGTCGGCCGCTCCTCGATCTCCGGGGGCTGCGCCGGCGCGAGCGGCACGCTGGCGGTGGCGGGCGTGCGGGCGGGAGCGGGCGCGGGTTCGATCGTCTCGGGCGGGGCCATCCTCGGCGGCGAGGCTGGGACGTGGTCCTCGGAACTCTCGGATCGTACGGGACGAGCTGGCCGCGGGGGCGCGACTCCCCCGAATCGCTCGACGAGTGTATCCGCGATCGGCCAGCCGAATCCGGGGACGGCGGCCAGCGTATCGAACGAAGCCGACTCGAAGTCCGAGCGAGAGTGGAGTCCGGCCTCCCAAGCGGCGGAGACCTTTGCAAAGCCGAGCAGGGGAGCTCCGAGAATGCCGTCGAGTTCCTGGACGAGCGCCCGCACCTGTTCTTCGCGCGCGATCAGGTCCGGGTCCGTGTAGTCGACGGCGTCGGCTTCCTCGGCGGTGGTGGACCCGGGCGACGGAACCCGCGCGCCGGCCGTACGCGGCCGTGCGGGCTTCGAGCGGCCGGTCCGGGGCGGCAGTCCGGGTAGGTGCAGCCACCATCGTACCCCCGTGCGGGTCCTCCCACGGAAGCTCTCGGCCGTCGGGAACTCCCGGTGGTCCTCCACGATGCGTACCTCGGGTACCTCCAGGTAGGCGGCGAGTTCCAGCGCCACCCGACGCAGCTCGCTCGCCAGCGGGTCGACGGCGGCGATGACGACGGGAGGTCGATGTCCGCCGTCCGGAGGCGGCCGCCGCCGAAGCTCCCGGCCGATCCGCTCGACCAGCCGGAATCCGTCGGGAGAGAGCGGCGGCGGGATTCTGGACGGGAGGGGCATCCCGTTCGGGAGTTCGAAGTAGAGTTCGCCGGAGCGCCACGCCGCGGGAACGGTCCGGTCGGGGAGTCGTTCGACGAACGTGACCATCGCCGGCAAGATCCGCCGCGGGGTCCCCTGGAGTACGATCTCCATCTCGTCATTCGATCCGGGGCCGGCCCGGCGACGGGCGGGCATGCGGCGCAGGAGGTGGATGATCTGCGTCGCCTCTCTCGGGTACACGCGCTGGATCTCCGCCGGCACGGGCTCGAGGTCCCGGCGACGCCCGGTCCACGGGGTCGCGGGCCCGAACGCTTCGACCCGGGCGATGCCGCCCAGACGTTCGATCACGCCTCGGTCGCGCCGCAGGGACTGGGCGACATCCTCGGCGTTGACCACGACGGCCAGGGCGGGTAACGGAGTTCTCGGCTCCAAGCGAAGGCTGGCCCGGAATCGGTCGATGGCCCCGAGGAGGGAAAGCCAACGGTCCCACGACGCCACCAGCTCCTCGTCGATCAGGTTGGCGTCGACCGGCTCGACGGTCGCCTCGAAGACACTCGTACCGAGCGTCGTGGTGGCGTCATAGACCAGTTCGGCCGTGTGGGGCGCCACCGGGGCGAGCAGGACGGCGGAGGTGCGCAGAACGTGGTGGAGCGTCCGGAGGGCGGCCCGTCGTCCCGCGAGGGCGACGGATGGGTCGAGCCGAGGGGCGACCAGGGCCCGATATCGCGGCAGGTCATTCGACAGGAATCGGGCCAGTCGGCGGTACGCCCGACTGGGAGCCTGGGCATCGTAATCGGCGAGGGCGGCCACCCGCACCCGTTCCCACCGGGCCAGGATGGCCCGGTCCTCCGGCTCCAGCTCCGTCAGGAACCCGGCGATCGGGGCGAGGAACACGGGGAGGAGCGCCGGTTCGATCGGTTGCAGCACGCCCCGGGCGAACTGCCAGTACTGGGCCAGCTGCCTCGCCTCCTGGGCGCAGGCG
>JASHXS010000152.1 GCA_030043405.1 Thermoplasmata archaeon
CTGGGCCCCAACGGGGCCGGGAAGACGACGACGGTCTCGATGCTCTCGGCGGGTCTCCGCCCGACGAGCGGGCGCGCCGTGGTCGACGGTCTCGAGGTCGGTCAGAATCCAGAGGAGGTCAAGCGCCACATCGGCGTCATCTTCCAGGAATCGACCGCCGACGGCGACCTCACGGGCCTCGAGAATCTGGAGGTCGCGGCGGGTTGCTATGGGATCCCGGCCTCCGAGGGGCGGACCCGGGCCAAGGCGCTGATCGAGCAGATGCAGCTCACCGAGGCGGCGGACCGGTACGCGAAGACCTACTCCGGCGGGATGCGCCGGCGCCTGGAACTGGCCGTCGGCCTGGTCCACCGTCCCCGGGTCATCTTCCTGGACGAGCCGACCCTGGGGCTCGACCCGCAGGGTCGGGCGGGGTTCTGGAGTTTCATCCAGAAACTCCGGCAGGAGAACGGCACCACCGTGTTCGTGACGACCCACTACCTCGACGAAGCCGACGGGATGTGCGACCGCATCGCCATCATCGACCACGGGAAGATCGTGGCCTCGGGCACCCCGAACGAGCTAAAGGACCGTCTGGGGGGCGACGTCGTCACCCTGAAGACCGCCAGCGGCGCCCCCGAGATCACGAGCGTGCTCCAGACCCTGCCCGGGGTCCGATCGCTCACCCACACGGACGGGAACTACCGGGCGAAGGTCCAGAGCGGGGAGACGTTCGTGCCGCTCGCCGTGGAGACCGCGACCAAGGCCGGGGTTGGCATCACCGGTGTCACGGTCAAGCGACCCAGCCTCGACGAGGTCTTCCTGGACTTCACGGGCCGCGAATTCCGAGAGGATGAGGGCCCGACCGCGACGGACCGCGCCGTGATGATGAACCGCGTCCGCGGTGCGATGAGGCGCTGATGTTCCGCGAACTGACGGCCCTTACACGCCGCGAGTTCCTCAAGCTCGCCCGCAACCCGCAGGCGATCTTCACGTCGCTCCTGCTGCCCCTGCTCTACCTGCTGCTCTTCGGGAACGGGTTCACGTTCAACCCTCAGGCCTACGTCGGTCCCGGCCCCGGGCAGTTCCCGACGCTCCAGCTGGCGCTCGACTTCCTGTTCCGTGGTGCGCCGTCGTACTACTCGTACTTCGCCTGCGGCATGGTCGGGTTCGTCGCCGTCACGGCGTCCCTCTTCCTGGGCGCGAACGTGATCTTCGACAAGCTGTTCGGCATCTTCAAGCGCACCCGCGGGACCCCGGCGCCCTCGGCCGCGGTGTTCGGGGCGCGGCTGATCGCGGGGGCCACGCAACCGATCCTGCTCGCCTTCTTCGTCCTGGGCCTCGCCGTCGCCTTCGCGCACATCCCGGGCTTGAACGGATTGCACGTGACCGCCTCGGTCACCCCCCTGGGCGCCATCTACGTGCTGCTGGCGATCGTGCTCCTCTCCGGGCTGTTCGCCACGCTGTTCCTGACCTTCGGCGTTCTGCTCGACGTCCCGCAGACCTACTTCGCCGCGGTGAACCTGATCAACCTGCCCGTGCTGCTCACGTCGGACGCCCTCTATCCCTGGGGGACGATGCCCGCCTGGCTCCAGAACGTTTCGCAATACAACCCGGTCTCGCTGGCCGTGAACGTCCTGCGGGAGGTACTGTTCGGCTCGTCGGCGTATCCGTACGGGCCGGCGGTCTATCTGCTCGGCCTGCTGGCGTGGACGGCCGTCCTGGTCGTCATCGCGATCGTCCTCGTGCGGCGCGCCTTGCGGCCGCTGGAGTGAACGGCGGGGGCGCGCTCAGTCGCCCGTCACGTCGTTGAGGAACTCCCGGATCGCGCCGAGGAACTCCCGCGGCTGCTCCAGGACCTCCATGTGGCTCGAGCGGGAGAGCACCCGCAGGTGGGCGGGCTCGATCCGTTGGTCCATCTCCGCGGACGCGTTGAGGAAGAAGTCGTACTTCCCGACGAGGACGAGCGTCGGGAGCTCGATGTCGCGGTAGTACTTCCGACCGTCCCACCGCTTCAGGGTCCCGTCCACCGCGAACTCGTCGCCGGTGCGGGTCATCATGGCCCGATAGACGGCGGTCGACGCCCGGGTCGCCTTCCAGTCCTGGGGCACATGGGAGAGGAATCGGGTCTGGAACGGCTGGAAGATCTTCTCCGAGAGCTCCCGGTACTCCCGGGAGTCGAAGGCCTTCGATTGGGTGAGCACGCGGAGCCGTCGGCGTTGGCTCGGAGCGGCGGAGGAGAGCACCAGCCGATTCGCCTGCATGATCTCCTCGGCACTGCCGGCCGAGGCGCACATGAGGAGGGACGTCAGATGGTCCGGGTGCCGGTGTGCGTACTCGAGCGCGACGAAACCGCCTGCCGAGTACCCCAGCAGGTGGAGCTCCTTGATCTTGAGCGCCTTCCGAATGTCCTCGACGTCCTCCGCCATCTGGGGGACCGTGTAGGCGGAAGCTTCCCTCGGAGCCCAGCTGTGGCCCACGCCGCGCGGGTTGAACAGGATCACCCGGAGGTGGGAGTTCGCCAGCTTCAGCAGCACCCGGAGGTAGTGGTACGTCAACCCAGGGCCGCCCGGGTGAACGAGCAGGGTCGCCGGACCCTTTCCCTGGGAGACGTACTCGAAGGACCGTCGCCCGGGAACCGTGACGCGTCGCAGGCGGGCCATCTCCGGGGCTATCACGTTCGGCGGAAAAGCCATGCTGCCGGGCGCGGGGGGCCCTCGGGTCCCCAAATTGGCTCAGAACGCCTTCACGACCGGAACTCGTCGGTCCACAGGGATGTCCACGCCGGGTCGTCGCTCGGCGCGCGGGCATGGGCGGGCTGCATGCACTCGAGGGCCTTCTGGCAGAGCGCGCACGACTGGCACTCCTCCGTGGCCGAGCCGACTGTCACGCGTTGGAGGAGCGGGTCGGGCGCCCGCAGGGTGCGGGACTCGAGGGCGGCCATATGCACGGGGCACATTCGTCGAACCGCGGGCATGGGCCGGGGAACTCGCTGGGCTAGATGACCGTTCGGGCCCGTCCGCGAGGCGGTGGGGGCGAGACCGGCTCACCACCCGATCTCCGCCCCCTGGCGAGGGCCGGTGGCCCTACGTGACCACGTACTGCAGTTGGAAGTTCCCCACGAAGCCGGCGGAGGAGCACGAGATGGGCGGCGTCGCGAACCACTCGCAAGCGGAAGCGTCCACGTCGTTGACGCTCGATACCAAGAATGTCACCTGGTAGAACAGCTGGATCGTGCAGTTTCCGAGCGTGGGCCCGCACGAGCCGCCCAACCCCGAGATACCGGGCCAGTTACCCGAGATCGGGTTCACGTAGCTCTTCGGACAGGCGCCGCTGATCCCGACGCCGCCGTTGGACACGAGGAGTGGCGTGGCGTAGGCCCAAGAGTGGGTCGCGGACGAGTAGACATTGACCGAGACGTTGTTGAAAGCCCAGACGAGACCGGATCCGCCGGAACCGCCCGGCACGCAGGTGATCGCCATGTCGAGACCGCCCGGATTGCTGTTGCTGCTGCTCGCAGGGGACGCGAAGCCGCCCCACTCGCTCGCCGGGACGTTGTCGTAGTAGACGCCCTCGATCTCGAAGTGGGCCGTCGCCAGGTTGAACGTTTTCGAGCTGATGGTCGGCGCCCAGAAGCCGGAGCCGGCCGAGGGCGGACCCCCGGAGACGGCGTTGGTGTAGGTCCCCGTTCCGTGGTTGATCGGATTCAGTTCGAGAGCGTTCTGCCACGGCGGGTTCTGTTGGTAGTAGGTGATCGCCGAGGCGAGCGGCGCCGTCAGGACAATCGCGGCGATGACGGCGATCGCAGGTCCCGTGATCCAAACCGGTCCGGTCTTGGGCCGATGCCAGCGAGCCATGCGAGAGGTTCGCACGGACCCCCATATGGGGACTCGGTCGGCCGAGGGCCGGAACGCCCGTTCCGGCCGGTGCGCATCCCTCCCTACCCATGCGCGTCAATACCAGAAAACTGGCAGCCTCGGGCGGCAGCGTTCGGGATGCGGGCACCGGGATTTGAACCCGAGTTATAGACTTGGCAAGCCTATGTGATAACCAGACTACACTATGCCCGCGCTCGCCGACCCCGTCCGGGGCGGCGGCGGCACTGGTACGGCCAATATAAGGGTGGTCGAATCGCCGGGGCCGTTATGAGCGCCGGCGGCCCGACCGGCGGGCAGCGCCCCATGGACGACGGACGGTGGACGGAGGGCGACGTGGCCACGCTCCTGCACGCCGCGCGTACCGCCCTTCTCATCCGCCTG
>JASHXS010000153.1 GCA_030043405.1 Thermoplasmata archaeon
GACGATCCTCTCGCCCTTCGACAACCTGACCTGCCTCCGGGGTCGGACGCGCGATTTCTTCGGGTTCGAGTACTTGCACGAAAACTACGTTCCGCCGCCCAAGCGGCGGTTCGGTGCGTACGTGCTGCCCCTGCTCTGGGGGGAGCAGTTCGTCGGCCGCTTCGACGGGCGTCTCGACAAGGAAGCGGGGGTGCTCCGGGTCCAGTCCCTGCATGCCGAGCGGGGAGCCCCCACGGGACGGGAACTCTCGTCGGCGATGGACGCTAGCTTCCACCGGCTAGCGAACTTCCTCAGGGTCAGCGAGGTCGCCTACCCGTCCGCGGTCCCCGAGGGTTGGGGTTCCGCACTGCGGTGACCCGCCGTCCGCCCTCGGGGAAAGGGTGCGCAGCCGCCGCGTATGGAGGGGAGACCCTACGTGGCGGGCGGAGGGGTCGGGCCCCCGGCGGATCGATGCCGACCGGGAGGGGCGTCGCTAGGCTCGGAGTGCGCGGTCGTCCTCGTCGTCGATCCGGGCGAACACGCCGTTCAGGAGGCGCCGCTGCGGGAGGAAAAAGGGGACGATGCTGATCCGGATCTCGCCGCGGGTCCGGATGAGCGTCCCCGACCCCTGCGTGGAATACGTGTTCTCCAACCAGCTCCCGACACTGTACGGGCCCTCCCCCTTCACGATCTCCCAGCGGAAGGAGTGCGGTGGGTGCGCGTCGACCTTCCACTCCGACACCAACGCCCGGCCCCGAGCCTCGATGGTCCGCTCGACTACGGTCGTTCCCACGGCGCGAGAGAGGGTCCGCTGCGACCGGATCAGCGGGTGGATGTTCGAGATGCTCGCGTCGTCCAAGTGGCGTTCGAGAAGTTTCCAGACCCGATCGGTCGGAAACGGGACCACCTGTTCGGCCTGGTACTCCACCATGGACCGGCGGCGCTCCCCGGCGGCTTCCGCTAGGGCGTCCGGAAGCGGTCGCCTTCCGTTTGAGAGAAGGCGCGCAACGTGACCGAGTCGATGTTCCCCTGGGCCCCGATGGCCATCAGGAATTTCATCATGACCTCCTCGGAGGGTGCTTCCACGATGTTGACCACGTCGAAGGGGCCCATCGTGTGATAGATCTGGACCTTGACGCCCTTCTTGCCGAACTCCTCCAGCAGGCGGTCGCGCGACCGCATCGATTCGGCGGGGTTCGTCTTCGCCTGGGAGGTCAGACGTCCGAGCATGATGTACGTCTGCATGCCGCGGGATGGGGCCCGAGGTAGATAATCGTGCCCCGGAGGGGCCGACCGCGAACCGGCGCGCGGGGGCTTAGAGGATGATCTGCTCCTCTTCCACGGCGCGGTGTTCGTACGAGAGGCGGTCGAGTCGATAGGACTCACCGGTGAACAATCTCGCGTCGGGGCGGTGGTCACACTTCGCGGCGACCAGGCGCCCGATGGAGTCGGCCTTCATGACCCCGCTCCCCGAGTCGCCGCCCACGAAGAGGACCCCGTACGATTCCTCGATCAACACGGGCACCCCGTCCGGACTGAAGTTGTAGTACCCGCCCCAGGAGCTGTCGAGATGGACGCCCGGGGTCTCGAATCGGGGCAGGTACGGCGTGATCGCCGGGAGCAAGTCGGTCCCGAATCCCTCCCGGTCTCCGAGCTGGCTCGAGTCGTAGTCGAGCCGGCCGTCCCGGCCGGGATCCTCCCGGGTTCCGATCGGCCGGGCCGTGCGGTCGAGGTACCCGAGCCACATCTGCCGCGGGCGGAAGATCGGTTTGAGCGTGGCGCCGGACGGCAAGATCACGAACGGGAGGCGGCTCTTGCCTCGGTCCCGGTCGATGCTGTCCACCGGTGGCTCCCACTCCAGGAGCTCGTCCACCACGGGCCCGGAGACGGCGTAGAGCACCTGGGGCCGGGGGCTACAGCCCGAGGCGACCCCGAGCGGCCGGAGGAGGCTGTCGGACCAGGCCCCGGCCGCGACGACGACCTGGTCGGCCCCGACCGCCTGCCCACCGGCCAGCACGACGCGCGAGATGTGAAGCCGCCCGGCCATGTGCTCCTGGAAGGAGAACGGGTGCTTCGACGGTTCGTGCAAGAGGATCTCCTCACGACCTTCGAAGGAGAGGCGCTGGACGACCGAATTGAAGGCGAACTCGACACCCTGTCGTCGCGACTCCTCCCAGTAGAACTTCGCCAGCAGTTCGGGCGCCACGGCTCCGCACAACCTTCCAAAGAGTCCCCCCGTGATGGGCTCCGGCGGAACGGCGCCGTCCCCATCGTACCATCGAGAGGGAGCGGGGACCAACCCCGGGCAGCTCGAGAGGCCCTCCAGGTCGACCGGTTGCGCATCGAACGCCCCCCCACTCGCCCGGGCGAGGTCGAAGTACGGGCCGCGGAGTCGTTCCGGGAGCAGCCAGAGGTACCCGTACAGGTCGAGCAAGGGGGTCGGCGGACGAAGCGACTCGTGTTCCGCCATCGCCCGTCGGTAGAACTCGATCGAGCTCCGTGCGAGGAGTCGGTTGTCGGGGGAGCTGAAGACGTCGCGCACCATGGCGGCGCTGGCCCCCATCGAGCCTTCCCCCGGTCCCGCGCGGGCCTCCACGACCAGGATCGAGCGTCGGGGGTCCGATCGGCTGAGGTGATACGCCGTGGCGAGGCCCCAAGCCCCCGCCCCCACGATCACGACGTCGTAGTGGTCCTTCTGCGGCATTCGCCCCGGGTCCGAACCCCTGTTCCTTCCCGCTCTAGAAAGCTTATCGGTCCGGACTTTCCCTCACCCGGCGCATGAAAAACGCGCTCAAGACTCGCCTGGGGACCTCGCGCGACCCCTCCTTCGGCACGTGGATCTCGCTCTCCTCTCCGGTCGCGGTCGACGCGCTTCGGGGACTTGGGTTCGAGTGGTTCATGATCGACACGGAACACGCGCCGGTGAATCCCGAAACCTTGGCCGGGATGACGGCCCTGCTGGGCAGCGGGGGCCCGACACCCCTCGTACGGGTGGGCGATGTGGATCAGTACCTGATCAAACAAGCCCTGGACGCGGGAGCGCACGGGATCCTGGTGCCCCTCGTGAACACCGCGAAGCAAGCGGAGTCCGTGGTCTCGTTCTGCAAGTACCCGCCGGTCGGGGTGCGCGGCGCGGCCTCCGCGGCCGCCTCCCGTTACGGCCTGGACCTGGCCACGTACCTGCGGAGCGCGAACGCGGAGACCCTGGTCGGGGTCCAGATCGAGACGCAGGAAGCCCTGGACAACCTGGAGGCCATCGCGTCGGTCCCCGGGGTGGACATCCTCTTCGTCGGACCCCAGGACCTGACCCTGAACCTTGGCCTGATGGACGACCGAAAGAACCCGAAGGTCCGGGACGCGATGCGGCGCGTGGTGGAGGCGTGCCGACGCCACGGAAAGGTACCGGGAACCCTGGTGATCGACGCCGACGAGAAGCAGGCCGCGGTCGACTTGGGATTCCAGTTCATCTCCCTCTCCTCCGACGTGCGGTTCCTCCTACACGGAGCGAAAGCGTTCCGCGCGATGTGACCGGGGCCCCCCGCGCGGCCGCGGGGCGAAGTCAGACGCGCTCGAAGACCAACCCGGTTCCTTCGACGGAGACCCGGTACACGGGGATCGGGGTCCGCGCGGGACCCTGCAGGACCTGGCCCGACTCCAGGTCGAAGACCGAACCGTGGAGAGGACAACGTACCGTGTGGCCGGTCACCGTGCCCCGATCGAGCGGACCCCCGACGTGGGTGCAGAGGGCCCCGACCGCGTAGAGCTTCCCGGCTTGATTGAATACGGCGACCGGCTGCCCGGCGACGGTCACTCGGAGCGCTTGGCCCGGCCCCGGCGCCGCGGTCGCCGCGACGGTGACGCGGTGAGTCTCGGGCTCGGGCATCCACAGGGGAGAGGGCGGTCCGGCATATGTGGCCTGCGACGGGCGGAACCTCTGCTACCGCTCGCCCCGCTCCTTCGTACGGAGCGGCTCGGACCACCCGACCCCGCGGTGGAGGGCTATAGGCGGCGGGGACCTGTGGGGTGCATGCGTCGGGTCGTGGTGGACGCCCTGATCTCGCTCGACGGATACTTCGCCGGGCCGCGCGACGAGCTGGACTGGTTCGTCACCGACGACGATTCGATGGGATGGTCCCACGACATCCTGCGCGGGGCCGGCACCATCCTCTATGGCCGGGTCACATACGAGGGGATGGCGAAGTACTGGACCACGGCCGTGGACGTCGACCCCTTCGTGAAGGAGCGCCTGAATGAGTTGCCGAAGGTGGTCTTCTCTCGAACGCTGCCGCGCGCGTCGTGGCACAACTCCACGCTGGTCCGTGAGGACACTGTCGCGGCGGTCGAACTTCTCAAGCAGCAAGCCGGCAAAGACCTGGTCGTCCTGGGCAGTGGGAAGCTGGTGGCGGCGCTCGCTCGGGCGAGCCTTATCGACGACTACATGCTCCGATTGCAGCCCGTGATCCTCGGCGCCGGGCGCCCGCTCTTCGAGTCCCTCCCGGGGTACCAGCGGCTACGGCTGGTCGCCTCGAAGACCTTCCGTTCGGGGGTGCTGGGACTCCACTACCAGCCGGCGGCTCCCGAGGGGTAGACCGGACGGAGGCTGGATATCGGGGGCCTCGCCGCTACCGAGGGGACGGCTGGGGGCTCGTCCGCCGGAGCATCCGGGCCGCGTACCCGGAATAGGCTCCCGGCCGGGGTGGGGGCCGGAACCACGTGCGTTGGAAGATGAACCACGGCTCCAGCACCCGCGTCACCTCCTCGAGCGAGGGACGGTGGGGCGGTCCGTCGACGCTCGTCGTCTCCCGGCCGACCCAGGTCAACAGGAACGCGCCACCAGGGCGTACGACCCGCGCCACTTCGGCGGCGTACTCCCGTCGGCGCCCGACGGGGAGCGTATGGAAACAACCGCGGTCGTTGGCCGCCGCCATCTGGCGGGGACGGAACGGCATCCGCAAGGCGTCGCCCACTCGTACGTCCACGTCGAGCCGGGCCTGGCGGGCGCGTCCCTCCGCCGCTTGGATGGCGATGGGCGAGAGGTCCACGCCGTGCGCGCGAAACTTCCGACGGGCTAGGAACAGAACATTCGTCCCGGCTCCGCACCCGATATCCAGGACGTCCGATCGCGGCCGGAAGAACCCATCGTCGACCGCCTCCACGAGCTCCTCGTTCGGCTCGGGGCTGAACCAGGGCAGCTCGCGGTAAGGTCGCTGCTCGTACATCCGCCGCCACATCGCACGGTGGCGGGGAGAACTGCCGGGGCCGCGGGGCGGACTCATGGGGCTCGCCCACCGCCATCTCGAGCGGGTATTCGACCTGCGCGGCCCCCCGCGACTCGAGCAGGCTTAATCCGCGCGCCCCTTGGCGCCCCTCCGAGGGGACCGATGTCGGACGTGATCCAGGGGATGCAGGCCGTGAGCGTGCACATTCGTGACATCAAGCGGGCTCGAGCGTTCTACACCGAGGTATTGGGGCTCAAGGAAGTCTCGTACAGTGAGGAGTTCTCCCGGGCCGCGTTCGCCATCCCGGATTCGACCACATTGCTGACCATGCATGTGATGGGGGAGGGCGAAAACGGCCGCGACCCGGGAACGGTCACCGGCATCATCTTCACCCACGTCGACCCGTTCGCGGCGTGCGAAACGATTCGGAAGCGCGGGGGTACGATCACGAGCGAGCCGGTGACGGTGCAACGTCCCGGCGTGAGCTACACCCTCGGCGTCTTCGCGGATCCGGACGGGAACGAGTTCGTGCTGCGGGCCCCGCGGACGTGAACGGCGGGCCGGTCCCGCCGGCGTGGGTCCGTCCGCCCGCCCCCGAGACCCCGTGAGCCGGGCGAGGTGAGCGGCCGGAGCGATGCGCGTCATCCTGTTCGGAGCCTCCGGGATGGTGGGCGGGGGCGTCCTGCGGGAGTGCCTCCAGAGCCCGAGGGTCGACGGGGTGCTCAGCGTCGGCCGTCGAGGATTGGACCGGACGGACCTGAAGCTCACCCAGGTCCAGTGTCCGGATGTGGCGGACCTCTCGGGGGTCGAGTCGCAGCTGGTGGGCTTCGAGGCGTGCTTCTTCTGCCTGGGCGTCTCGTCGGCCGGCATGAGTGAGTCCGACTATACCCGGGTGACCCACGACCTGACCATCTCGGCCGCCCGAACGTTGGTCCGGCTCAACCCCGGGATGACGTTCGTCTATGTGTCGGGGGCTGGAACGGACAGCAGCGAGCGGGGCCGATCGATGTGGGCCCGCGTCAAGGGCCGGACGGAGAACGACCTGCTGCGGATGGGCTTCCGGGCCGCGTACATGTTCCGACCGGGGATCATCGAGGCCAAGCACGGAGTGCGCCCGCGATCTCGGGTGTATCGAGTGGGCTACACGATCCTCTACCCGCTGCTCCAGCTGGTGAAGCTGGTGGCTCCCGGGTCCATGACGTCCACCGATCGGGTGGGTCTCGCGATGATCCACGTCGTCGATCGCGGGTGGCCGACGCCGTGGATCTCGACCCGCGACATCAACACCCTGGCCCGCTAGACGGCCGGCGGGCCGCCCCCATCGTGTCCCACCGGGGGTTGAGCCGACTTCCCGACCAGGGGGATGTTTATCCGACTCCCGTCCCACCGGAGTGGGGAGGGACCGATGCGGAAGCTGATCACCTGGAACCTGGTGACGGTCGACGGCTTTTTCGAGGGAGAGAAGAGAGGCGATCTCTCCTTCCACCGCGAGGCGTGGGGACCGGGGCTCGAAGCGTTCGTCCAGGAG
>JASHXS010000154.1 GCA_030043405.1 Thermoplasmata archaeon
ACGGCGGAGCACGTCGCGGCGACCGACCAGTACCTTTCCCGCCCGCTGACCCAGGCCATCGACGCCGCCGAAAAGGAGGCCTCCAAACGGAAGGACCGGTATACGACGGCGGATGAACTCCTGCTGGGCCTCCTCGCGGTCGACAGCCCGGCGCGGGAGCTCCTGCAGGCCGCAGGCGTCCGCCGCGCCGATATCGAGCGGGGGATCGGAGAGATCCGAGGCGGCAGCGAACCGGTCTCTGAACGGAACCAGGAAGCCCAGTACGAGGCGCTCGAGAAGTACGGTCGAGATCTCACCCGACTCGCGCGGGATCGGAAGCTCGACCCGGTGATCGGGCGGGATGCCGAAATCCGACGGGTCATCCAGATACTGGGCCGACGGACCAAGAACAACCCGGTGCTCATCGGGGACCCGGGCGTCGGGAAGACGGCGGTCGTCGAGGGGCTCGCCGTCCGGGTCGCCGCCGGCGACGTGCCGGAGATCGGACGGAAGTGGCGGATCATCGCTCTCGACCTGGGTGCGCTCCTCGCCGGCGCCAAGTTCCGGGGCGAGTTCGAAGAGCGCCTGAAGGCCGTTCTCAAGGAAGTGGAACGTTCCGAGGGAGAGGTCATCCTCTTCATCGACGAGCTCCACACCCTCGTCCACGCCGGTGCGACCGAGGGGGGCGCCCTGGACGCGTCGAACCTCCTGAAGCCCGCCCTCGCGCGGGGCACGCTCCACTGTATCGGCGCGACGACCACCCAGGAATATCGGAAGTACATCGAGAAGGACGCGGCCCTCGAACGTCGATTCCAGCCGGTGCCCGTCGAAGAGCCCACCGTCGAGGACACGATCTCCATCCTGCGTGGGATCAAGGAGCGGTACGAACTCCACCACGGCGTACGGATCCAGGATGCGGCCATCGTATCGGCCGCGACGCTGACCGCCCGCTACCTGCCCGACCGGCACCTGCCCGACAAGGCGATCGATTCGATCGACGAGGCCGCGTCCATGGTTCGGCTGAACCTCGACTCGCGGCCGGCGGAGCTGGAGATGCTGACCCGGCGGATCCGTCAGCTGGAGATCGAACGGACCGCGCTGGCCCGGGAGAAGGACCCCGCCAGCAAGGAACGACTGAAGGCGCTCGACAAGGAGCTCGCCAACCTGAAGGAAAAGGAGTCCGCCCTCTCGGCCCGCTGGAAGGCCGAGAAGGAGGAGGTCGAACGGGTCCGCGCCCTCCGTGCGAAGCTCGACCAGGCGAAGGCCGAAGAGGCGCGGGCGGAGCAGGGTGGCGACCTCGAGGCCGCCGCCCGCCTGCGGTACGGGACCATTCCCGAGCTCCAGAAGCAGGTCGAGTCGCACTCGAAGTCGGTCGAGGGCGCCGGCCCGGACGGGCTGCTCCGCGAGGAAGTGACTGAGGAGGACATCGCGTCCGTGGTGTCGAAATGGAGCGGCATCCCGGTCAGTCGGATGCTGGAAGCGGAGTCCCAGCGGCTCCTCCACATGGAGGACGCGCTCCGCACTCGCGTCGTCGGCCAGGAGGAGGCCGTGGAGGCGGTCGCGGGGGCCGTGCGACGTGCGCGGTCGGGCCTGGGGGACCCGAACCGACCGATGGGCACCTTCCTGTTCGTCGGACCCACCGGGGTCGGAAAGACCGAGCTCGCCAAGGCGCTCGCCGCCTTCCTGTTCCATTCTGACCGAGCGCTCGTGCGGATCGACATGAGCGAGTACATGGAGAAACACACGGTGGCCCGTCTCATCGGAGCCCCGCCCGGGTACGTCGGGTACGAAGAAGGGGGTCAGCTGACGGAAGCCGTGCGCTCCCACCCGTACACGGTCGTGCTCTTCGACGAGGTCGAGAAGGCGCACCCGGATGTGGTCAACGTGTTGCTCCAGCTGATGGACGATGGCCGGCTCACCGATGGCCAGGGACGGACGGTGGACTTCCGCAATACGCTCGTCATCCTCACGTCGAACCTTGGCTCCGAGCTGCTGTCGGAAGCGACCACCGACGAGGCCCGGCGCAAGGTCATCGAGCCGGCGCTCCGGTCGGCGTTCCGGCCCGAATTCCTGAACCGACTCGACGAGATCGTGATCTTCCACGCCCTCAACGAACGAGAGATCGCCGAGATCGTCGACCTCCAGTTGACCCAAGTCGCGGCCCGGCTCTCCGAGCGCCGGATCCGCATCACGGCGACCTCCGCGGCGAAGAAGCTCCTCGCGCGGGAGGGTTTCGACCCCCAGTTCGGGGCCCGCCCGTTGAAGCGAACGATCCAGCGACGCGTCGTCGACCCGCTGTCCGCCAAACTGCTGGCCGGCGAGGTGCGGGACGGGGCGGACGTCGAGGTCGATGCGAAGGGCGACGAGATCTCGCTAGCGATCTCCCATCGCAAGGGAGGCCGCTGAGCCGATGCCCGGGGCGGTGACGGTAGCCGTAGTCGGCACGCCAGGCGTCTCGAAGGAGCTCGGCAAGAAGGGCACCACGTCCGACCTGACGCTGTACAACACCGTGCGCGACGGGCATGCCGAGACGATCGTCGAGCCGGGGCAGTTCCCCGACAAGTTCCCGCCCCTGGTGAACGCGCTCGGGATGGCGGACCAGTGCCTCCTCGTCATCTCCGAACTGAACCGGGCGGTCGCGGAGTCGATCGCCACGCTCGAGCTCGTGGACGTTCCGACGCACGTCGTCCTCGGCCCGGCCGTGGGCGAGGCCGAGGTGGCCCGCCTCCTCAAGGGCGGGCGCCTCGAGACGGCGCCTCGGCTCCCGCTCGACTTCGTCAAGTTGCGGGAGATGCTCGAGGCATGGAACGCGCCGGAACGCCCGGGCCCTCCGGTCGCCGTCCTCGACCACGTGTTCCCGGTCAAGGGAGTCGGCACGGTCGCGCTGGGGGTGGTCCGACAGGGGACCCTGCGCGCCCACGAGAAGCACCGCCTCTGGCCCTCGCCGAAGGAGGTCGAGGTCCGCTCCATCCAGGTGCACGACGTCGACCGGAAGGAGGCGGGGTGCGGAGAACGGGTGGGCCTCGCGCTGAAGGGGGTGGAGGCCGACGAGGTCAGTCGGGGGGAGACGCTCGCCCCGGCCGGCGCCCGGTCGGAGGGAGCTCACCTGTCGAGCCGGGATTTCGTCAAATGCCGGTACTACCGGGGGGACCTGATGGATGGGATCCATCTCCATCTCTCGGTGGGGCTCCAGGTGGTCCCCGTCGTCGTGGAGCACTTCGCGACGCCGACGGGAACCCTGGAAACGGACCGCCCGGTCGTGTACCAGCCGGGCGAGGCCGCGC
Source organism: Thermoplasmata archaeon (assembly GCA_030043405.1). GTDB lineage: Archaea > Thermoplasmatota > Thermoplasmata > Lutacidiplasmatales > UBA184 > Lutacidiplasma. The sequence continues at coordinate 3,264 of JASHXS010000154.1, forward strand.
TGCTCATCGACCTGTCCGCGGCGCCGGGTCCCCGGATCGTGGGACGGTTGACGCTGTCCGGCCCGGCCTGAGATCTCGCGCTCGCCGTCAGGCGAACATCGTGACGGACTCCTTCCGGAGTTCTTCCTCGCCCACGACCTTCTCGATGGCCCGCTCGAAGTCGGCGAGCGTCACCGAGTCGCGCTCCTCGCGGATCGCCCACATGCCGGCCTCCGTGCAGACCGCCCGAATGTCGGCCCCGGTCGCGCCCTCGCAGCGCGCCGCGAGCGCCTCAAAGTCGATGGGGTCCCGGATGGCCATTCCGCGGGAGTGGATCTTGAAGATCTCGGCCCGCCCCTGCTCGGTCGGAACCGGGATCTCGATGATCCGGTCGAACCGCCCGGGCCGGAGGAGGGCGTCGTCGAGGATGTCCGGCCGGTTCGTCGCCGCGATGATCTTGACGTTCGCGAGCGGCTCGAAACCGTCCATTTCCGCGAGCAACTGCATGAGGGTGCGCTGGACCTCGCGGTCGCCGCTGGTGGCCACTTCGAGGCGCTTCGCCCCGATCGAGTCCACCTCATCGATGAATATGATGGTCGGAGCCTTGTCGCGCGCCAGCTGGAAGAGCTCCCGGACCAGCCGGGCCCCTTCGCCGATGTACTTCTGGACGAGCTCGCTCCCCACGAGACGAACGAAGGTGGCGTTCGTGTGGTGGGCGACCGCCTTGGCGATCATGGTCTTGCCCGTGCCGGGGGAGCCGATGAGCAGCACGCCCTTGGGCGGGTCGACCCCGACCTTCTTGTAGAGTTCCGACCGAAGGAGCGGATACTCGACGGCTTCGCGAATCTCCCGGATCTGGTCGCCCAACCCGCCGATGTCCTGGTACGTCACCGACGGCTTGTCCAGGATCTCGCTCGCGGTGACGAGCGGGTCCAACGAAGCGGGCAGGACGCCCATGACGGCGAGGGTCTGTTTGTTGAGTGCGACCCGGGATCCGACAGTGATCTTGCCGTGCTCGACCGTCTCCGCCGAGTTGACTACGAAGTCGGGGCCGGTCGATGATTTCACGATGACCCGCCCGTCCGTGAGGACGTCGCGGACGCTTCCGACGATGAGGGGAGGGTAACGGAGGCGGTCCAGCTCGGTCTTGAGCCGTTTGACCTCGCGCTGGAGTCGGAGGATCTCGGCCTCCATGTAGTGGCGTTCGCTCTCGACTCGCTTGATCGCCTCGGCCAGCTGGGTGTTGCGGAGCTCGAGGAAGTTGACCCGGTCGAACGAGTCGTGCGGAACCACCGGCGCCTCAGGTTCGCTCATGGGGTCCGGTACAGGCTTCGCCCGCCTCTCACCGATAATCAATAAGCGTGGCGCCTTATAAGTAATCCATTCGCACGGCGGGCGAGGACGGTCGATGGGTCCGACGAGCGTCCGGCGATTCCGTGCTTTCGCGCCGGGCCACGTCACCGGCCTCTTCGTTCCGGAACTCGACGCGGCCGATCCGCGCGCTCGCGGATCTCGCGGGGCCGGGGTGGTGCTGGAGCTGGGGGCCGTGGCGGAGGTCCAGGTACGTCGGGCGGGATCGAATCGGGTGCACGTCGCGGATGCCGCCGGTCGCCCCCTTCCAATCACGGTGGACGCGGTCCGTCACCTCGTACCCGCCCGAACGGGGACCGTCCGGGTCCGGGTCGTCCCCTCCCTCCCCGTGGGTCAGGGATTCGGGATGAGCGCGGCGGGGACCTTGGCGGCCTCGCTCGCCGTCGCTTCCGCCCTGGGAGAGTCGGAGCAGAGGGCCCGCGAGACCGCGCATCTCGCCGAACTCTTCGGTGGAGGAGGACTTGGCGGCGTCGCGGCCATCCTGGGCGGCGGCCTCGAGGTGCGCTCCCGTTCCGGAATTCCGCCGTGGGGACGCGTGGCGCACGCCCGGATGGACGTCCCGATCTGGATCGGAGTGGTCGCGGGATCGCTGCCCTCTCCGGCCCTGCTGGGCCGGGCTCGAATCCTGGAGCGGGTCCGACGGGCGGGCGCGGACCGACTGCGACGGCTCGGTGAGCGTCCGACGCCGGCGGAGTTCCTCTCGGCCAGTCAGGGCTTTACCGACGAGCTCGGGCTCGCCCC
>JASHXS010000155.1 GCA_030043405.1 Thermoplasmata archaeon
GCCAGCAGCGAGCCGGCGATGGGGGCTCCGACACTTCCCCCCACGTTCCGGAAGACGTTGTTCATGGCCGTCGCCTGACCCATGTCCTTCGGGTCGACGGTGAGGACCAGCAGGTTGATGATCGAGGCATTCAGGAGGCCGATCCCGGCGCCGACCACCACTTCGACCAGGAGCGCCACGGTCAGCGAGCCGGCGAACGCCTCCAGGGCAAAGCCCAGGGCCGTGACCATCCCTCCCGCGAACGCCAGCCGCTTCACGCCGAGTCGGGAGACCACGACGCTCGCGACGAGCGCGATCAAGGTCATCCCGACGGCCAGGGGGAGGATGTCGATGCCCGCGTTCAGGATCCCGAAGTTGCAGTTCAGGAAGGAGAGGCAGCCGTGGTTGTACCCGCCGGACGCCACCGGGTACTCGAACTGGTAGATCAGGGTGAACAGCGCCATGTACATGCCGAGCCCGGCGACCGTCAGGACGATGTTCGTGACGGCCACATTGCGCTCCGCCAACATCTTCACATCGACGATCGGCTCCCGGCGCCGGACCGTGAGCCCGCGCTCCACCACCGCGAAGGGCACGAACATCAAGAGGCCGAAGACCAGGAACCCGAGGGTGAGGGGCGACGTCCATCCCCACGCTTCCCCCTGGGAGAGCGCCGCGACGACGCCGGCCAGTCCGAGACCCAGGAACAAGGCACCCAGGTAGTCGACCTTCGTGTCCGGGCGCCGATACGGGGACTCCTTCACGAGGAAAAAGACCAGGATCGCCATCACGATCACGAACGGGACCGCGGAGTGGTACGTCCAGCGCCACCCGTACGTCTGCGAGACGAACGACCCCAAGGGAAGACTGATCGCGAAACCGATCCCGAACATCGCGCTCAGGATGCCCTGGGCCCGGGGCACCATCTCCCGCGGGAACTCCTCCCGCATGAGGGACATCCCGAGCGGAAGGATCGTGAGACCGATCCCCTGGATGGCCCGCGCGCCGACCATGAACGAGAACGTCGGGGAGAAGCCGGTGACCGTGACGGCCGCCGCGTAGGTGAACATCACGGCGATCATCACCTTCCGCTTCCCGTAGATGTCCCCGAGTTTGCCGATGACCGGGCTGAGGGCCACCCCGGCCGCGGCGTACGCCGAGATGATCAGCGTCACCTGGGCGGCGTCCACCCCGAAGTCGCTCTGGATGGTCGGGAGGGAGGGGGTGAGCATTCCCTCGATGTACAGGACGACGAGGACGATGCCGGCCAGCAGCAGCATGATCCGATTCGCGTAGTGTCGGTCGAACGTCTCCGCGGTCTTCGGAGCGACCGCGGGCGCGGGGGCTCCGCCGGGCGACGCGGTTGGTAGCGGGGTGGGGGAGCTCGTCATCTCGGGCGCCTACGCTGGATCTGGCGGCGGAGTGGGTCGTCACCGTTGATAAAGCCAAGGGCTCGAGTTACCCCTCCGCCACAGCTCCCTCGGCCGCCCGGTGGACCCGGGTGCGCCGATTTATCCCCGCCCGCGATGGGACGTCCGCCCATGGCTCGCCCCGCCTCGCCCCAGGTCTTTCGTATCCTGCTGCCCGCCCTGGACCTGCCCAAGTCGCGTCGATTCTACGAGACCCTCCTCGGGACCAAGGGCCGCCGGGTCGCGGGGGGCCGAGTGTACCTCGACTGCGGCCCCGTCATCGTGGGGCTGCTGGACATGGCCGGCCAGGAGGGCGCTCAGCTGCCGACGCCCGCGGAGGCGGTTTACTTCTCGACGGAGGACCTGGACGGCGTTCACGCGCGGGCCCGACGCCTCCGCTGCCTCTCGAAGGAACGCCTCCACGGGGACCCGAAGAGCCCGCTCGGACAGCCGATCGTCCGTCCGTGGGGCGAGCGGTCGTTCTACGTCGAGGATCCCTCGGGCAATCCCCTCTGTTTCGTCGAGGCGAGCACCCGCTTCACGGGTACTCCGGCCCAGGTGGCCCGCCTGCGACGAACGACCCAGTCGGCTTAGGCGGAGCCCCGGCTGTACAGCCGCGTCGGGGAGCGCAGCCGCGGTCCCCCCAGCACCAGACACCCGAGCAGGAATGCGAGCGCGCTGACGAGGCAGAGATAGAATCCCACCCCCGGCCCCCAGCTCGAGTTCACGGTCGAGCCCGAGACGAGGGCGTCCGCGCATCCCGAGTCCGAGCACGACCCGGCGAAGCTGTTGCCCGGGGAAGCTCCGCCGCCGTTCGTCTGGCCGGCTCCAGAACCTTGGGACGCGAGCACGGAGGGCTGGGCCGCCGCCAAGGTCAGCGGCGCGAGCAGCACGATCAGGATCGCCAGCAGAGCAAAGCCCCGGACCCAGCGAGAGTTTCGGCCGCGACGTGAAAGGAGCAGCAACGTCGACCCCAGCCCGAGCAAGATGCCGATCCCCACGAGCAGGGCCACCGCCCCGTACAGCGGAGCGAGACCGCCGATGTTACCCTGGGAGTACGTGCCGGTGAAACTGGAACTCCCGAGGCAGACCGACGAACGCGTGCAGGTGAGCGTGAGCGAGTACTGGTTGAGCGGGTAGAAGATCTCGACACCCGAGGCGGTCGTTTGACCCGTGCCGTTCGTCGCGGTGGAAGAGACGAAGTACCAGCCCGCCACGAGCGACCCGATCAGAAGGGCCACCGCGAGCGCGAAGAGCAGGGTGCCCACGAACGTGCGACGACTGGGACTCCCGAGCAGGCCGAGGATCCCCGGGGCTGCGGTCGGCGCCGGGGTCGTACCCCCGCTGGTCGGGGGTCCGGGCGGGACGAGACGTCCCGAGACCACGGGGGCGTCTTCTGGAGCACCGAGGTGCGAGCCGCATCGCCAACAGCTGGAGGCGGCGGCGTCGACCGGAGCCCCGCAGTTCGCGCACGAGGGTACGGGCCGGTGGGGCATCGGGGGGGCGCGACTGACCGATGTGGGAGCAGTCGAGGGTGCGGCGGCGGTCTCCGACGGAACTTCGCTCGCCGTCGAGATGGGTGGTTCCGGGACCGGGGCGGAGGGGGACGAGTCGGCTTCCCCGCCCGACTCGAACTCCGTGCCGCACTTCGGACAGTGCGTTTCGTCCTCGCCGACCTCGGCCCCGCATTCCTCGCACACGAGGGTGGCCGGGGGGGCGACTTCGAGCGTCACTCCGCAGTGGGTGCAGAAGGGCCAGTCGGGTTTGATCTCGCCCCCGCAGTGGGGACACACGAGCTCTTCGCCGGACATTCCTTGGTGGAGTGTTCATCTGGTGGGACCCCATCATAAATCCTCGGGAGCAGGTCGCCGACGCCCTCCGAGAGGCGCCGCGAGCCGGCGCGGGCCGGGCCCCTGGCCGGCCCCGGTTCTGGCTCGTCGGGTTCCCGGTCCGCGGCCCGAACAGGTCAGCGGGCCGTAGGGGGCCGGGTGAACCACCACTCGTTTCCCCAGCGATCCTTGACCCCCCCTCGGCGGTCCCCGTCGTCGGTGTCCGCCGGCGGGCGGACCGTGACCGCACCGGCCCGCAGCGCCTGTTGGTACGCCGCGTCCGCGTCGGCCACGTACAGGTGGATCATCCCGGGGAACGGAGTCCGGCCGGAGGGCACCTCCCCCACCATGACCACCCCATCGGCGATCCGGAGCTCGGCGTGCGCGAGGCGGCCCTCGGGGTCCGACTGTTCGTAGGACAGTCGGGCGCCGAGCGCCTCCTCCATGAATCGGATCAGGCCCCGGGCGTCGGGCACCGCGAGATAGGGAGCGAGCTTCGGCGTCCGTGTCGGTTCCATGCTCGTTCATCCGGCGGGAGTATTTGGGGGCCGCCCGCAGATCCTGGAACGGTCGGGGGGCCGTGCGCCTCGGGGCCGGCCAGGGGGGGTCGTTCGCCCGGCGTCGATTGCGCGTGGCAGGAGTCTTTAAGATGGGGACCCGGTCCGCCCCAAGCCCCGGGTTGGTCCACGAACATGTCGATGGGAGAGTTCCGACAAGCGCACCGCGACGTCTCAACTGCATCCGCGACACCGGCGATCCCGGTCGACCCGCGGCACCGGCGCCCTCGGCACGGCGCGCTCATCGGGTGGGCCGCCCCGTTCCTTGCCGTCCTCGTCGTCGGTGTGCTGCTGCTCGGGACGGTGGGTTCCCACCCCTCGGCGGCACCCGGCGCATCCGCCCCCGCCGGGGCCACGACTCCACCGTTTTCGACCACCTCGGTCCCCACTCGGGAGATCACCGGCCCCTCGAACGTCGGTGGCGCGTCCTGCCCCAACGCCTCCCGGTCGAGCGGAGCGCCCCCTGCGGTCGCGAGCGACCACCCTTCCGGGACCGGCCCTTCTCCGCAGTTCAATACCCAGGTGCAGCCGTACACCATCCTGACCGGTCCCTACGACTACGTCGCGGGCGGCGCCGCGTTGCGGGACCAGGGGTACGGTCAGATCGACCTGACGTGGCCCGGTGGCACGACCTCCAACCTTGTGGCGGCCTACATGATCTGGTCGATCCTCAATGACACGGTCCCCCCCACGAACGCCACGGTCAACGGAAACTCCGTCACCGGGACCTGGACGGCGTACGCGACCCCGTCGCCCTGCTGGGCCCCGACCTACATCTACACGTTCATTGCCGAAGTGACCGCGGATGTCGTGAACGGCGTCAACAACCTCACGGGCTTCCCCTCGGGCATCACCACCGGGGCCGACCCGTGGGCGAGCGCACAGACGGCCCCGATGGACGAGGGGGCTTCCCTCATCGCCATCTACGACTCCGGCACGTCCATCATCCACCAGGTGAGCGTCATGACCGGCGCGCTCCCGGTCTCCGGCGTCGGCCCCACCGTCACCCTGAACTTCAGCGCCGCGAACGCCTCCGCGGCCCAGACGACCTACATCGTCGCGGACGGTCAGTTTTACGGCAACTCGGCGACCTGGAATGGGACGGTCATCGACGGGAACGCTTTCCCGGGAGATGACCCCCACGAAACCCCGACGGTATGGTCGTATGGGAACCTCTCCGACACCCACACCTTCGACGTGAACGTCACCCCCGGCGCGACCAACGTGACCGCCCAAGTATCGACCGCCGGGTCCGACTGCGTCAACTGGGTCGGCCAGGTCCTGAGCGTCGAAGTGCCGGCCCTCCCCGGACCGTACAACGTGACGTTCGAAGAGCAGGGGCTCGCCTCGGGCACCCCCTGGAACGTGACGACGAACGGGAACCTCACGACGTCGGTGGCCGCGTCGGGCCCGACCGCCGTCAGCTATCTCCTCGGAAACGGGACGTACTCCTACTCCGTCGGGCAAGTGCCCGGTTACGTCGCCCAGCCGACCTCGGGCACGGTGTGGGTGGCGGGCGGACCGCAGCTGGTCCGCGTCATCTTCCACCAGGAAGTTTACCTCCTCACGTTCAACGAAACCGGCCTCCCGGCCGGCAATACCTGGGACGTCACGCTGATCAACACAACGCAGAGCGTGGACCTCTACTCCGCGATGACCACACCCACGGGGATCACGTTCACCGTCGCAAATGGCTCGTACAATTACACACCCAGCCAGTACGGCCTCTATCACGCCGTCCCGACCAACGGTACGGTGACGGTCGCCGGCTCCGCGGTCACCGTGAACGTCGTCTGGGAGCCACCTCCCCTCTACAACGTCACCTTCATCGAGCAAAACCTGACCGCGGGTACAGTGTGGGGCGGCGGCGTGGACACCAACTGGGTGGACTCCTACAACACCACCACCGCCATTTCGTTCTCGCTAGAGCTTCCGAACGCCACGTTCGGGGTCGATGGCGTCTACCCCCGGACCGTGGTCGGGTACAGCACGGCCACCTACGTCCCGTTCGGGGTGAGCGGCGGGCCCACGACGGTCTACGTGAACTACTCCCTCAACTACGCCGTGATCTTCAATTCGACCGGGCTGCCGAGCGGCACTTCCTGGAGCGGCTACCTCGTCAGTAGCGCCGGGTCCGTCTACGGCTACACTGACAACAACACGATCTACTGGTCGGAGGCGAACGGGTCGTATACGTTCGTCGTGGACGCGCCGTGGGCGTACGTCGCGAACCCCGCGTCGGGCTCTCTCGCCGTCGCCGGGGCGGCCGTCACGGTCTACATCGTCTTCTCGCTGGCCCCGACCTACACCATCACCATCAACGAGACGGGACTCGCGGTCGGGACGCTCTGGACGGTCGAGGTCACACTCCCGAACGACACCGAGATTTCCCAGAGTTCGTCGTCCTCCAGCCTCGTGTTGAACGAACCGAACGGGACTTACTACATCGTGCCCGCCGCGGTCGGGTACACGCCGTCGCCCCCCTACTTCTATGGGTATGTCTACGGCGCCAACGTCTACGAGCCCGTCGCCTTCAGCCAGGTGTACGCGGTCGTCTTCACGGAGGTGGGGCTGCCGAGCGACACGTACTGGGAGGTGTACTTCGACTACAGCTACGCCTACTCGTACGGGACCAACCTCACCGTCTGGGTCCCGAACGGAACATTCGACTTCGACGTGTACGGCGGCGATGGGTTCACGGCGACCCCGGAGTACGGTACCATCACGATCTCCGGCGCCGGGGCCGCGCAGACGATCGTCTTCAGTTCGTCCACGGAACCCGTCTACTCGGTCACCTTCAACGCGGTAGGACTCGCCGCCGGGACCAACTGGTCCGTGGCGGTGGACTACTACAGCGAGTACACGACGGGGAGCTCCCTGGTCTTCTGGGAGACGAACGGAACCTTCCCCTTCGTCGTGTCTGGAGGCGGAACCTCCACCCCGAACCCCTCATCCGGGGATGTGACCATCTCGGGCGCCAACGTGACGCAGACGATCACGTGGGGGACGAGCACGCTCGCCTACTACGCCGTGACCTTCACGGAGTCCGGCCTGCCCAGCGGGGCGACCTGGTACGTCAACGTGAGCGGCCAGACCCCGCTCGAGGCGACCGTCTCAGGTAGCACGGGTACCACCCTGAGCCTCAGCCTCGCGAACGGCAGCTACTCCTACCAGGTCGCGACCGATGAGGCCGGCTGGACGACTCCCACCCCCGGGCCGTTCTCGGTGGCCGGGGCCCCTCTCGGGGTGTCCGTGCCGTTCACGTCGAGCAGTGTCGCGCAGTATGAGGTGACGCTCACGGAAACCAGTCTGCCGAGCGGAGCGTCGTGGTACGTCAACATCTCCGGCGAGCCCGGTCTATCGACGACCGTGTCGACGGATGCGGGCACGACGCTCGCCATCTCGCTCCCCAACGGCACCTACACCTTCACGGCGTCCTCGGGCGACAAGGGCTGGACGACGACCGCCGGGCCCGGATTCACCGTGGCGGGTGCGCCCGTGTCGGAGTCGGTACCCTTCACGCACTCGACCACCACTCCGGCGTCCTACGTCGTGACTTTTGCCGAGTCGGGGCTCCCCTCCGGCGCGTCGTGGTACGTGAACATCACCGGCGAGCCATCGCTCAGCTCCACGGTCTCGAGTTCGGGCTCGAACCAGGTCGTGATCTCGCTGGAGAACGGGTCGTACTCCTACTCGGTCGCGACCGGTCTCAAGAACTGGACGGCGCCGGGGGCGAGCGGCTTCCAGGTCGCCGGCGCGGACCGACAGATCAGCCTGGCGTTCACCGGGCCGAGCACCACCACGCCGCCGCCCACGTCGTCCGGCTCCTCGAACGGGCTGCCGCTCCTGTGGATCGGGATCGGGGCGTTGATCGGCTTCCTCGCGCTGCTGATCTTCTTCCTGGCCTACCGCCGGCGACGCAAGGAGAACCCGCCTCCGCCGCAGACCCCGCCCGGACCGGGCTCGGGCAACTCTCCGCCCTAGAGTGGCCCCGCCGGCGCCGGCGCGGGGTCCCCCGCACCCCCGGAGTTCGGGGGGCTCTCGGCCCCCCGTTCGAGGCGGTCCCGTCCTCGGACGGGGACCGTGGGGGCTATCCGCCCGGTCGGGTACGCGGCGGGGGTGCGGATTCCCCAGATCGACTGGTGGCTCGACGTTCGCCGGGTCGACCAGTCGTTCCACGGTCGGGCGGCCATTTCATTCGACGGAAGCCCGGACCCGCTGGTGCTCGACTCCCTGAGGCTCAAGTTCCGCTCCGCGAAACTCGATGGGCGATCGGTCGACCTCCAGACGGACGACGAGAGGGGCACGATCACCGTCTCCGGGGTCGACCCGGGGTCCCACGTCCTCGAAGTGGAGTACGACGGGGCGGCCGAATCGGGTTCGCTCGTCGGCTTCTACACCGCGCCGGCGGGGACGCAGTCCGTCCTGACGGTGATGTCGTTCCCGACCGGGAGTCGCCGGCTCCTGCCCCTCCTCGAGCACCCGGCGATCAAGACGGTGTTTCGCTTGACCCTCCGGGTCGATCCCGAGGTCCACGCGGTGTTCAACACGCCCGCGAGGAGCCAGCGACTCGTCGAGGGACGGAAGGAACTGGTCTTCGACCCGACGCCACCGATGTCAGCGTACCTCCTCTACCTGGGGGTCGGGCCGTTCGACACGTTGACCCGGACCGGGGGCAAGTGGTCCATCACCGTCGACGCCTCCCCCGGTCGCGCGGCGGCCGGCGCCTACGCGGCCGACCGCGCCGGCGAGATGCTCGCCGCCTACGAGGAGTACTACGGGATCCCCTACCCCCTTCCGAAGCTCGACCTCGTGGCGCTCGAGAATTTCTGGGCGGGCGCGATGGAGAACTGGGGGGCCATCACGTTCCGGGATTCGCTGCTGCTCGTGGACCCGACCACGAGCCTGAACGCCCGGCGGCAGGTCCTGCACACCCTCTCCCACGAGATCGCCCACCAGTGGTTCGGCAACCTGGTCACGAACGCCTGGTGGGACGATTTCTGGCTCAACGAGAGCTTCGCGACCTTCGTCGGCTACAGCCTCCTCGCTCGGCGGTACCCCGAGGAGGGGGCGATGAAGGACCTCATGGTTCGCTGGGTGTCCAGCGCGCTCGACCAGGACGCCCTGGACGCGACCCACCCCGTCCACGTCCCGGTCGAGTCCCCCTCCGAGCTGGGGGAACACGCCGACGCTGTGACGTATGGAAAGGGGGCCGCGGTCCTCCGGATGATGGAGTCGTACCTGGGCGAGGAGTCCTTCCGCCGGGGCGTGTCCCTGTACCTGAGTCGCCACCAGTTCGGCAACGCCCGGGCCACTGACCTCTGGGCGGCCCTCGGCGAGGTCGCCCACGCGCCGGTGGAGCGCGTCATGACGGAGTGGATCAACCGTTCGGGATTTCCGATCGTGCGAGCCGGCTGGCGGGATGGGGAACTTCACCTCCGCCAGGAGCGCTTCCGGGCGGACGGCGCGCCCCGCCCGGAGACGTGGCCCATTCCGCTGCGATTCGTCGACGCCGACGGGGAGCACCGGGTCCTGTTCGAGACGTTGTCCACCTCGATCCGGGTCGGGCCGGCGAGCGCCGTGCGAATCGACCCCGGTCGGAACGCGTTCGTGCGGGTCCTGTACGACGCGTCGCTCTTCCCCCAACTCATGGCCGACCTCCCGTCGCTGGACCCGCTCGACCAGTGGGGGGTGGTGAGCGACCTGGGCGCCTTCGTCTACGCGCAGCTGGTGCCCTTCGACCGAATCCTCGACCTGCTCCGGGCGGGCCGCGCCTTCACCGACGACCTACCGATCCGCGAGTTGCTCAGCCTCAGCGGAGAACTCCGCCTCGCGCTGCACGACCGCCCTCCCTTCCGACAGGGTCTGCAGGAGTACGTCGCGGCCCAGTTCGACCGGGTCGGCCTCGAGCCCCGCGCCGGGGAACCGGCGTCGGATGCCCTGGTACGGGAGCTGCTGATCGGATGGCGGGCCCGCCTCGACGACTCCTTCGCGAGGCGCCTCGCCCCCCGCTACGCGGAGTTCGACTCGCTGCCGCCCTGGCTTCGAGGTGGGGTGGGGGTCGCCTTCGCGCGGGCGGGAGGGCCCGGGGCTCGAGAGGCCCTCGCGGCCCGACTTCGGACCACTCCGCTCGCTGGGGAGCGGGACCAGATGTTCGGGGCCCTGTCATCGTTCGACGGCCCGGCCGCGCTTCGCCAGTCCCTGGAGCTGATCCCGAGCCCGGGGGTCACGCCGAGTGGAGCCTTCACGCTCCTCGTCTACCTCTCCCGGAACCCGGGCGCCTCGGCCGTCCTGTTCGACTGGTACCGGGAGCATGCGGGGGTCCTCGCCGAGATGTGGGCCGGGACCCCACTCCACAGCGAGTTTCTGCGCGTGGGTCTACCGGGGATGGGGGTCGACCGGGCGGAGGAGGTAGGCGCGTACTTCGCGACCCACACACCGACCGACGCCGCTCAGGGCGCCCGCCACGGGTTGGAGACCCTTCGGCTGGTCGCCCGGCTCCGGAGCGCCACTCAGCCCGATTGAGCAAGCGGGGCCGAGCGCGGCCTCAGATGTAGGTTCGCTCGCTGTTGCAGTACCAGCGGGAGTACTGGGCCACCCACGTCATCGGGTGGCCGCACTTCGGGCAGTTCACGGACTTGCCCTGACTCGGGGCAACCCCTCGGTCGTCGGCCAGGAGGGAGCCGGCCAGCGAGGTCGAGCTCGCGGGGAGTTCGGCCGCTCGGGCCGCGGCGGTGGCGATCTCCTCCCGGGTGTACGGCTCGGCGCGAGTGCGGGCGAATTGGATCAGCGCGACCAGGAACAGCGCCGCCGCCGCGAGGGCCAGGTACCATCCGATGTCCGCTCCCCAGCTCACCGAGATCCCGCCACCGGAAGTCGACCCCCAGAACGAGCTGCACGTATTGGGCGTCGCGCCACAGGTGCCCCCACCGGCCGTCGCGTCCGAGTTGACCGCCCCCGGTTGGGCGAGGGCGACGAAGGTTGGGAGCCCCGCCGCGGCGATGAGGGCGACGAGCACGAGGACCGCGGTCAGGTTGAGCGAGCTGCGCTTCCGGAGCTTCGTGGTGGCCCCGGCGTATCCGAGGACCACGGCCAGCAGACCGACGAGCACGGCGACGAGGCCGATGCCCAGGATGGCTTCGTAGATCT
>JASHXS010000156.1 GCA_030043405.1 Thermoplasmata archaeon
ACGAGCGGTACGAAGTCGAGGAGTCCGGCGGGCTTGGAAAGCCCGAGGAGAGCCTGGGCGCGGTCTACTTCCGACGAGTTGCCAAAGAAGATCTCCGAGCCCTCGAGCAACTGGCGGAGCTCGCGCGGCGTCCACCGGTAGTGGATCTCCTGGGCCGGGTCCGCCGCGACCCGGAGTCCCCGACGCCGGGCGTGCTCTTGGAGCTTCAGATGGACCTGGGTCGGGCCCGTCGTCAGGTGAAGCCACGAATACTCATCGAAGCCCGGCGGGATCCGCACCCCGCGGGCCGGACGGTCGTCCATCGTTCCTTGCTCGATCAGGGTGCGCTGCCGCCCGCCCGTGTCCTCCACGATGAAGCACGTGGGGGTCGGCACGCCGGCGATCCGTTCGACGCCGCGCAGGTCGACCTGCGCGCGACGGAGCGCGGACTCCAGCGCGGGGGTGAAACCGTCCCCCACGCGCGCCACCAGCCCGCAGGCGACGCCGTATCGACTGGCCGCCAGGGCGAGGTTCGCCGCCGTACCGCCCAGTTCGGAGCGGTCGGCCCGGATGGGGACGGTCCGGTCCGGCGCCGGGAAGTCGTCGACCCGCAGGAACCGGTCGACGTTGATGTGGCCCGCGACGAGGAGGTCCCGGGGCCGGTCCGCGGTCGGATCCTGCATCGAGGCGCCATCGGGGAAACGCCGGCCCCCATAGCGATTCGGTACCTCGGCGGGCTTGGGCTTAAGGGCCGCCGACCCTCCGGCGAGAGCGAGATGCTCGTGGAAGGGGCGATCCTAGACCGGGACGGCCCCCGGCCGGCCTCGGTACGGATCCGCGCGGGCCGCGTCGTGGAGGTGGGCCAGCGGGGGACGCTGCGCGCCCACCCGGACGAACACAAGGTTCGTGGGATCGTCACACCGGCCCCGGTGAACTCCCATACCCACCTGGGGGACGCCGTCTCGGTCCGCGAACCTCCGGCCGGCCCCGTCGAGGACCTCGTGGCCGCGCCGCACGGCTACAAGTTCCGCGTGCTCGCCACGGCCACCCGGGCTGCGAAGGTCAAGGCGATCCGGGCGGCCCTCCACCGGATGGAGGTCGACGGCACGGAGGCCGTCGTCGACTTCCGCGAGGAGGGACTCGAGGGGGTCCGACTGCTGCGCCACGCGGCGCGGGGTTCGCCGCTCCGGGTCCTCATCCTCGGTCGCCCGCTGCGCCGGCCCATCGATCCCGGCGAGGTCCGGGCGCTCCTCGCGGAGGCCGATGGGATCGGGCTCTCGAGCGCCCGGGACGAGTCCGCGACGTCGCTGCGGAACGTCAGCCGCGCCTGTCGGGCCCAGGGGAAGCGGTTCGCCCTCCATGCGAGCGAGGCCGTCCGGGAGGAGCCGGACTCCTTCCTCGACCCGAAGCCGGACCTGCTCGTCCACCTCGCCAAGGCGACCCCCGACGATCTCGAGCGGGTCGCCGAGGCGCGCGTCTCGGTCGCCGTATGTCCGCGGTCGAACGCACTCTTCGCCCGCCAGCCGAACCTTGCCGGCATGGAGCGGGCGGGCGTCGCCCTGCTCCTCGGTACGGACAACGCCATGTTCCACGCACCCTCGCTCTGGCGCGAGCTCGAGTTCGCCTACGTGGCGACCCGACTGAAGGGCCGGCCCGTGTCCGCCGGGTACCTGGCTCGGGCCGCGTTGGTCGAACCGTACCGGTGGTTGGGGATCCCCGAGGCGGCCTCCGTGGCCGTCGGCTCCCCCGTGCACCCGATCGTCCTGCAGCTTCCGCCGGACGATCCGGAATATCAGGTCGTGACGCGCACCACGGAACATCTTATCCTCCGCCCGGCTCGCCCTCGCGCCCCCGGGATCCCCCCATGAAGTACGACGAACTCTTCGCCCTCCTCCGGCGCCGCGGCGTGCTCTGGCCCTCCGCGGAGATCTACGGAGGGGTCCAGGGCCTCTACGACTACGGCCCCCTCGGGACGGCCCTGAAGCGCCGGCTCGAGGAGGCTTGGACCGCCTGGTTCGTCGGACTCTCCCCCGACTACCACCTCATCCAGCCGTCCGAGTTCCTCCCCGAGGCGGTCGTGCGCGCCTCCGGCCACCTCGAGAACTTCACCGACCCCGAGGTCACGTGCGAGTCGTGCCACGCGGCCTTCCGCGCGGACACGATCGTCGAGAAGGTCCGACCCGACGGCGTCGACGGGCTCACCCCGGCGCAGATCGGCGAGATCCTACGAGCGAACCAGTTGAAGTGCCCGAACTGCGGCTCGCCGGCCCTCAGCGTACCGACGCCGTTCAACCTGATGTTCCCGGTCGAACTCGGGGTCACCGGCCACGAACGGGCGTATCTCCAGCCCGAGACCGCCCAGGGGAGCTACCTCGCCTTCGCCCGGATGTGGGACGTGGGACGGCATGCCCTCCCCCTCGGGATCGCCGTCATCGGGAAAGCGTACCGGAACGAGATCGCGCCGCGGCAGGTCCTCTTCCGGCTTTGGGCGTTCACCCAGGCCGAGCTCCAGATCTTCTTCGACCCCGCCGGCTTCCCGGTCCCGTTCGCGCAGGTCGCCGCGGAGCCGTTGCCGGTCCTCCGGGTGGACCGACGCCAGCAGGGAGAAGAGGCCCCCGAGTTCGTGCGGGCCGAGGAGCTGGTCCGGTCCGGCGGCTTGCCCGAGTTCTACGTCTACCACCTGGCTCAATCGTATCGGTTCTACCGCGACGTGCTGGGATACCCGGCGGACCGCCTGCGGCTGTTCGAGAAGTCGGACGTCGAGCGGGCGTTCTACAACCGAATCCAGTTCGACCTCGAGGCCCATCTCGAGAGCCTGGGCGGTTACAAGGAGCTCGGCGCCGTTCACTATCGGGGGAACTACGACCTCAGCCGCCACAGCGAAGGGTCGGGGAAGGACCTCTCGGTCCATCCGACCGGCCGCGAGCCCCTCCTGCCCCATGTGCTCGAGCTGACGTTCGGCGTCGATCGACATCTCTGGGCGCTGAGCGACCTCCACCTCGGGAAGGACGGCGAACGGACCGTGTGGAAGCTCCCGCCGTACCTCGCGCCGGTGACGGTGGGCGTCTTCCCGCTGATCGAGAAGGACCACGGAGCGTACGCCCTCGAAGTGGCGGACGAGCTCGTGCGGGAGGGGCTCGCGGCGCGGTACGACGACGCGAGTTCCATCGGGAAACGGTACGCCCGCATGGATGAGGCGGGGGCCCCGTACTGCGTCACCGTCGACGGCGAGTCGCTGGCCGAAGGGCCCGCGAAAGGCACGGTCACCTTGCGGGCGCGGGACTCGCGATCGCAGGAGCGGGTGCCCGTGCGGGAGCTGGCGCCGCGGCTCCGGGCCGCCGTCCGCCTGCCCCGGCCCCCCCGGAGCTAGGCCGGGCCCCGCGTTCAGCCCACGCGGACGAGCTGGCGGTCCCGCAAGTGATCCAGCACCCGTCGGGTCGCGTCTTCGACGCTCATGGTCGACGTGTCGACGGTGAGCTCGGGGTTCAGTGGCTCCTCGAACGGGTCGTCGATCCCCGTCACGTGCCGCACGGCGCCGGCCTCGTTGCGTCGGTAGATCCCCTTCGGGTCCCGCTGCCGGCAGACCTCGATGGGGACCTTCAGCCAGACCTCTTCGAACCGGGGCCCCACCTCCGACCGGGCGGCCTGGCGTGACGTCTCGTAGGGGGTGATCATCGCCACCATCACCGCCACGCCGTTGCGGGCGAGGAGGTGGGCGACGTAGCTCACCCGCCGGGCGTGCTCCTCCCGGTCGTGACGGGAGTAGCCGAGGTCGGGGGAGAACACATGCCGCAGCTCGTCGCCGTCCAGCACCTCGACCTTCCAGCCCCGGGAGCGGAGCTGGGCCGCCGTCGCGCGGGACAGCGTCGTCTTCCCGGCACCGGCGAGCCCCTCGAACCACACGACGAACCCTCCGGGGTCGGCGGGTACCGCGGGCGACATCGCCCCGCCACCGGCGTGGGGTCGAAATACGTTTCCCCGGTGCGGTCCCGGCCCGGTGGAGGGGTTATCCCGCGTCCGGCGGCGAACGGCGCCCTTATCCCTCCCAGATATGCGAATTTTGCGTAAGAAGAATCCAGGCGTGCGCAGTTACCATCGATTAAGTGACCCCCCTCGGTCGGGGCCGAGCCATGACCAATCCGGCCAGTCCCGCGAACCCCCCCGCCGCGTCGAACGAATCCCCGCCAACGGCGCGCCCCGTCGTCCGCCGCAAGCGGAGCTCGACGGCGATCATCGCCGTGGTCCTCGTCGTGGTGATCGTCGCCGCGGCGTTGGCCGTGAGCTACCAGCAAGGCTGGCTCGGGAACGGGAAGACGGGTACCAGCGCGAACGGGTGCCCGACCGGGGTGACCCTCCAGGGGAACGGCGCCCAGTTCGTGAACCCGTTGCTGCTCCAGTGGGCGAGCTCGTACGGCTCCTCCACCAACAACGCGGTCGACTACACCGACGGGGGCTCGGGCACCGGCCTCACGGACTTCAACTCGACCACGATCGACTTCGCCATCACCGATGAGCCGCTGAGCCCATCGACCAGCGCGGCCCTGCCGTCCCCGGCCCTGACGATCCCGATCGTCGGCGGCGCCCTGGCCATCATCTACAACCTGCCCGGCGTCACCCAGCAGGTCCACCTGAAC
Organism: Thermoplasmata archaeon; assembly: GCA_030043405.1. Lineage (GTDB taxonomy): Archaea > Thermoplasmatota > Thermoplasmata > Lutacidiplasmatales > UBA184 > Lutacidiplasma. The sequence goes on from JASHXS010000156.1 coordinate 4,614, forward strand.
GGCACCCTGCTGGCCGACATCTATCTGGGCACCATCACCAACTGGAACGCGAGCGCGATCCAGGCGGCGAACCCCGGCGTCAACCTCCCGAACCAGACGATCTACACGGTCCACCGATCGGATCCGGCCGGCACGACGTACGTGCTCACCGACCTGCTGTCGGATGACAGCCCGACCTGGAACACGACCGTCGGCACCGGCATCTCGATCGACTTCCCGAGCGCCCCCAAGCAGATCGCCGAGAAGGGGAACAGCGCCGTGCTGTCGTACGTGCAGAAGAACTCCTACACGATCGGCTACAGCGACTTGACGGACGTGCTCGACTCGAGCCCGGTCCCCAGCTACGCGGCCATCGAGAACCCCGCCGGACAGTGGATCTCGCCGACGATCGCGAACACGGCGTCCGCGATCCAGGACAAGCTGGCCCACGTGACGCTGCCGAGCTCGGCGGAGAGCTGGTACGACGTCAGCATGGTGAACGCCCCCGGTACCTCCGACTACCCGCTGGCGACGTTCGTGTACCTGTTCGTCTACCAGGCGCTCGACAAGGGGTTCGAGCCCTCCTCGACGAAGGCCCAGGTGATGGTCCAGTGGCTCAACTACGTCCTGTCGCCGTCCGCCCAGGCGTACGCCGACGACACCTCCGGGACGACCCCCTACTACTACGTGCCCCTGCCCTCGACCGTCGTCGCCGTCGACCAGGCGGGAGTCCAGACGCTGACCTATAACGGGGCGCCGGTCCCGGCGTGCACCTGAGGGGAGGACCAGGTATCGGGCGACCGTGGAAACCCCGTCGCCGGGAGCCCTCCACGGTCGCCTGCGGCGCCTGAGGTGGCTCGGGCGCCTCTTCCGGGTCGGGACCGCCGCGGTGGCGGCCGGCCTCGTAGTCCTCCTCCTCGCCCTGGCCTACGTCCTGGTCGTCTACGCCGAACCCTCGATCCGGCGCTTCGGGCTCGGCTTCCTGACCGGGTCCACCTGGGACGGGGTCCACAACATCTACGGCGCCGCGCCGGCGATCGGGGGAACGCTCGTCACGAGCGCCCTGGCCCTGCTGCTCGCCGTGCCGGTCGCGCTCGGTTCCGCCATCTTCCTGTCGGAGATCGCGCCGGCGTGGCTCCGGACCCCGATCACGTATGCCATCGACCTCTCCGCGGCCATCCCGTCCGTCGTCTACGGATTCTGGGCGTACATCGTCCTGGTCCCCTTCATGCGGGCGACCATCGAGCCGGGCCTCTCGTGGATCTCGGGCGGTCGGGGGCCCCTGTCGGCCCCTCAGGGGTTCACCGGCTCGGACCTGTTCACCGCCTCGGTCGTGCTCGCCGTCATGATCCTGCCCACGATCGCCGCCCTCTCCCGCGAAGCGCTCCGCGCCGTGCCGCGCGGATCCCGGGAGTCCGCCTTGAGCCTCGGCGCGACCCGCTGGGAAGCCACCCGCATGGCGGTCCTCGGTCCGGCCCGCTCCGGCATTGTCGCCGGGGTCGTGCTCGGGCTGGGACGCGCCATCGGGGAGACCATCGCCGTCACGATGGTCATCGGGAACATCTTCATCCTGCCCGGCACGCTTTTCGAGAGCGGGACGACCCTGCCCAGCTGGATCATCAACGGGTTCTCCGAGACGCCGCCGGGACTCCAGCAGCAGGCCCTGATCGAGCTCGGCGTGATCCTGCTTGGGATCACCCTACTCGTCAACGTGGCGGCCCGCCTCCTGCTCGCCCGCTTCCGCGAAGCCGGCGAGGAGGCCCGGCCCTCGTGGTGGAGCCGACGGATGCATCGGACCCGGGCCCCCGCCGCTCGCCCGGTGTCGCCTGCCCCATCCGGCCGGCCCCGGTTCGCGATGAGCCCGCGCCGGCGGCTGCGCCGACGCCTGGTGGTCGGTCTGGCGATCGGGGTCACGGCCGGTTGTACGCTCCTGGCCGTGCTCCCGCTCGCCAGCGTCCTGGTGACCGCGACCCAGCTCGGCGGGTCGGCGGTCCTTCAACCCGGTTTCTACACCGCCACGACCCCGCTCGGCTGCAACCCACGGCCCGGGGTCGTCTGTCCGGTCGGGGGGATCGGCCCGGAGATCCAAGGTTCCCTCATCCTGCTCGCCCTCGCGTCGGCGCTCGCGATCCCGGTCGGACTGCTCGCCGGCATCTACCTCTCGGAGTACGGTCGGGGGCGGTTTGGACGCGCGGTGAGCTTCGTCGCGGACGTCTTGACCGGTGTGCCGACGATCCTGCTCGGGGTCTTCGTCTACGTGGTGTTCCTCTCGTACGACCACAACGCGACGCATAGCGCACTCTCCGGCGGGATCGCGCTCGGTCTGTTGATGGTCCCGATCGTGACCCGGGCCACCGAGGAGGCGCTCCGTACCGTCCCGAATGCGCTGCGCGAGGCCGCGCTCGCGCTCGGATTCCCCCGACACCGGGTCACGCTCCGGGTCGTCCTGGGATGCGCCCGCAGCGCGCTCATCACCGGGATCCTGCTCGCCGGCGCCCGCGCCCTGGGCGACGCCGCGTCGCTGCTGCTCACCGCCGGCGGGTCGTCCCTGTGGTTCCAGGGACTCAACAATCCCACCGCCTCTCTTCCCTGGTTCATCTTCCAAAACTTCAACTCCTCGTTCAGCAACCTCCAGAGCGATGCGTGGGGGGCGGCGCTCGTCCTCCTGTTGATCATGCTCGTCATCAGCGTCGGCGCCCGACTCGCCGTGCGGTCCCCCCTCGACGGGGCCGAGGGCGGGTGACGGCGTGGCCGAGAAACTCGAAACCCGCGGGCTGAACGCGTGGTACGGCCGCCGACAGGCGCTCTACGACGTCTCGCTGGGCCTTCGGGACGGCCAGGTCACGGCGATCATCGGCCCGTCGGGGTGCGGGAAATCCACCTTCCTCCGGTGCCTGAACCG
>JASHXS010000021.1 GCA_030043405.1 Thermoplasmata archaeon
CCGGCCCCGTCGCCCGCGAAGGGACCTGGGGTCCCTTCCACCGGAAGAAATTTCTAGGTCCGCCCCGGTCGGGTGACGGTGCAGTCGCCCCTCGCGCTGATGGGCATCGCGGGGGCCGTGCTCCTCGTCATCGGGGGTGGCATCGCGGGGATCGGTTTCATCAATGCCTCGAACGCCGAGACGGCCTACACGAACTGTTCTCTGCACCCACCCTCCAGCGGGTGCGAGCAGCTGTCGAACAATGAAACGAACGCGTCCATCGCTTCCGAGCTCGACTTCGGCGTCGGACTGGTCGTCGGAGGCGTCGGCAGCGGACTGCTCTTCGTGGCCGCCATCTCCTTCATGAACCGCGCGGCGGCCCGACCGCCGACCTCCCCGTCGCTCAGCGTCCTACCGCCTCCACCCCCCGCGGGCCCATGAACGGGCGTCCACCCTCCCTCGCTTCCGGGCCGCCGTCGGCTCGACCGGTTCATCTCTTCGGCGTCCTCGGGGCCGTGCTGCTCACGGTGGGTCTGGTCGTCGCGGGGGTCGGATACATCATCCTCTCCAACGCCGCCACCAACCTCGAAGCGTGCCTGTACGCGCCCTCGAGGAGTGAATCATGCCCGCAAGCCGAGAACGCCTACGACAACGCGACCGCGACGGACACGCTACTGCTGGGAACGGGCATGCTCGTCGCCGGCGCCGGTGCGGCCCTCGGGTTCGGGGCGATGATCGCGATCTTCGCTCGGCGCGATCGAGCGCTGAGTACCGGAACGGTCGCGACGCCGTCTGCGTTCCAGATGCCTCCCAGCGGGCCGACCCCATCGGGGTCGCCTCCTCCGCCCTCGGCGGGTCCCCCCGCGGACCCGTCGTCCGACACGTTCTCCTATCCCCCGCCGCCCCCGGGGCCGCCCTAGCGCCCGCGCGACGCCTTCCACGTCCGGAGCGTCGCGCTAGAGGCTCGACTGGCGGGGACCCCGGTGGGGCGCCAGCCGGAGACCGAGGAGGACCTCCCCGTGCACGATCCGCATCCGGCTTCGGAGCCCCCACGCCCCGAGCCCGCCCTCTCGAAATCCCACTTCCTTTCGCTCCACCAGACGGAACCCGCGGGACCGGAACAACCCGATCGAGGCGACGTTGTCCTCCTCGGCGGCCGCGTACACCACCTCGGCTCCGGCGGAACGGAAACGATGCAACGCGTCATCCAACAACGCGCTCCCGAGGCCCTCACGGCGTTGGTCCCGGGCGACGGCGAGGTAGTAGACATATCCGGCCTCGGGGACCAGGAGCTCGAGCATGGAGACGGCCACCACCCGTCCGTCGTGCTCGATCGCCCGGACCTCCGTGGCCATCCGCAGGGTCCGCTTGGCGTGCCAACGATAGATCCCGACGAACGAATCGAGAATCACCGGGACGGCTCGCTCCCGCTGGTCCGGCAGGAGGTCCGTGATGGGTCGGTTGGGCTCGCCTGACACGCCCACCGCCCCCGTCGCCCGAGCCCCGGTTTCGTTTGAGCCTGCCGCCCCGCGGAACCCGGCGCGGGCGAGTGCGCCGAAGGGGCTGGGCCCGGACGAAGGTGGAGGAACCCCGGTTTTCGTGCCCTTGGGCCGGACGCCGACGCCCGGAACCCCTAAGTCGGCGGGCGCTAACGTTCCGCGTGGCCCGCCCGCGGTCGGTCCTGGACGATCCACCGGGTACGAAGCCCCGCCCTCCACTTTCCGATGAGACGATCCGACGAGTGTTCTACGGGGGATGGGGGGTCGTCGCGGTCGCCGTCGTCGTCATCCTGGTCCTCACGGCCGGTCGGAGCGTGCCCTTTGGCCCGTCGGGTTCGGCCGATTACGTGGGGTCGCAGGTCCCGACCGGGACGAACTTCAGCTTCCTGTTCTCCGAGTCGATCGCCCTGTACGCGGTGGCGCCCGGCGTCACTCCGGCCAACGAAACCGTCGTCGTTACGGTCTGGGGGAATTGGAGCGCCACCGCCCTCACGTCGGTTTCACTCAGCGTGAACGGGGTCTCCCCCGCGTGCCCGGCCCCGTGGGGGTGTTTCGGGCAACCGGGGACCGGGTCCGGCTCGCTCGGCCAGAATGTGACGATCCATCCCGCGTCAGGGCTCGGCCTCCCCGCCGACGGGTTCACGGTCGCCCTGGTCTTCTGGGCGACCGGGCAAGACACGGTCCGGGCCCTGTCGCCCCTCTACGCCGTGGCCACGAGCTAGCGGGGGAGGGGCCGGCGGTGCTCACTGCCGGTGAGTCGGCCCTTTATTTACCGGGACGATGGACCCATCGATGTCCGCGGACTTCCCCCACCCCAGCAGCATGTTCCCCTCGCCGATCTCCGAGACGATCCAGGGCCTGAAGCGCCGGTTGGTGCTGACGATCGCCGTCCCCACCGCCTGGCTGAGCTTCACGCTGCTGTACGTCGGCTTCTGGGCGCCTGGGTTCACCCTGTTCCAGAGCATCATCGTGGTGCTCGTGTCGCTCGTCCTCCTGATCGGGACGATCGCCGGCATCTGGGTGTCGTTCGGCTTCCAGCAGGCCCGCCGCTGGATCGACTGGTAGCCGACCCGGCTCCCCCCCCGGGCGGCTCCGGTGCCGACCCCCCGGAGCTGCGCGGGTCGGCCGCCTCAGAGGCTATATGAGCCGACTTCGGGGTCCTCCCCGGCCATGTCCCGGTGCCCGGGCGCGGTGCTGGTCCTCGCGATCGGCGCCCTCTTGCTCCTCGGCGGGTCCCTGCCCTTGCTGGGGCGGGCGGTCGGGACCGAGCCGACCCCGGACACCAGCGCCGTCGTCGCGGACGCGGGTCCACCGACGTCCCCTCCGAACCCATTTTCCACGGGGATGGCGGCGAGCGCCGTCCTGGGATCCCCGAACTTCACGGGCGTCTACAGTTCGAGCTCGCTGAACGCCTCCGTGATCGAGCCGTTCCCCGAGTACGCGACCACGGACGCCGCCGGCGATGTGTGGGTCGCGGACTACGGGGCCGACCGAGAGCTCGAGTTTCCGGCCCCGCTCACCGACGGCGAACCGGCGAGCGTCGTGCTCGGCCAGGCGAACTTCTCCGCCTCCGATCCGGGCGCCTCGGCGTTCAACCTTTCCGGGCCGGTCGCGAGCGCCGTCGACGCCGCGGGGGACGTGTGGGTCTCGGACTTCTACAACAACCGGATCCTCGAGTACATCCCGCCGTTCACCAACGGCATGTCCGCGAGCTTGGTGCTCGGCCAGGACTCGTTCGCGGGCAGCGCACCGGGCCATACGCTCGCGAACCTCTCCGGTCCCCTCGGGCTCGCGTTCGACGGACGCGGGGACCTCTGGGTCGCCGACCTGGACAACAATCGCGTACTGGAGTACCGACCCCCCTTCGTGAGCGGCATGAACGCGTCCCTCGTCCTGGGGCAGGCCGACGGGCTGGGGGATGCGCCCGGTCTCTCGGCCCGAAACCTGAGTGGACCGGTGGATGTCTTCGCCGGCCCGAACTGGATCTGGGTGGCCGATGCCGGCAACGACCGGGTCGTCGGCTACCCCATTCCGGCCCGAACTGGCGAAGCCGCGACCGAGGTGTTGGGCGAAACCTCCCTGTCCGGTTCGGGCGCGACCGGCCCCGCGGCGTTCGCCAACCCCGTGAGCGTCTACCAGGATGCCCGCGGGGCGGTCTGGGTCTCCGACGAGAACGACAACCGGGTCGTCGAGTTCCGCCCACCGTTCACCGACTTCGAAACCCCCTCCATCGCCATCGGGCAGTCCACCCTCTCCGGGACCGGCGAAGGTCTCTCCGCTACGACGTTGACCGCTCCGTTCGGCGCGACGATGACCCCCGGGGGACAGCTCCTGGTCACCGACGGGGGGAACGGGCGGCTGCTCGAGTACCAGCCGACGAACTATTCCGTGACGCTCACGGCCGCGGGATTGCCCGCGGGCACCCCGTGGTCGGCCACGGTCGACAACCAGACGGTCGCGGGGGCTGGACCCCTCGCCTTCTCCGTCGTGAACGGCTCCTACTTCCTGTCGGTCTCGGCGCCCGCCGGCTACGAAGCGGCGCCCGCCTACTCGCCCCTGGAAGTCAACGGCTCGTCGGTGGCCCTGACCGTCCAGTTCGGGGCCGCCCCGCCCGTCCCCTTCCCGAGCGGCGCCGCCGCGACCGTCGAACTCGGGCAACCGAACTTCTGGGCCAGTGGTTCGGCCGGCAGCCTGGCCAACGCCTCGAACTTCGGGAATGGCTCGACGTCCGTCGCGGTGGATGCGGAGGGGGACGTATGGGTGGCGGACGCGGGGTTCAACCGGGTGGTCGAGTACCGACCTCCGTTCGTTTCCGGAATGAACGCGTCGCTGGTGCTCGGGCAGCGTTCGTTCAATGGAAGCCGGCCCGGCCTGGGACCCGCGAACCTCTCGACCCCGGAGGGTCTGGCCTTCGACCCGTCGGGGGACCTCTGGGTGGCGGACGCCGGAGCGAATCGGGCCGTGGAGTTCGCGCCCCCGTTCTCGACCGGGATGAACGCCACCGTGGTGATCGGGCAATCTTCGTTCGCCGGGGACCGGCCGGGGAACGGCGCGACGAACTTGTCCGCGCCAACGGGGCTCGCTTTCGACGGCGACGACCTGTGGGTGGTCGACTCGGGCGACAACCGGCTGCTCGAGTTCGTCGGACCCCTCTCCTCCGGGGAGGGGGCCAGCGTCGTCCTCGGCCAGTCGACCTTCAGCGGCGTCGACCCGGGGACGAGCGCGACCAACCTATCGTCGCCGAGCGCGGTGGCGTTCGACGCCCTGGGGGATGCGTGGGTGGCCGACACGAACAACAATCGCGTGGTCGAATTTTCCGCTCCTCTTCGGACCGGTGAGGCGGCGACGCTCGACCTCGGCCCGCCCACCCTCGCGTCCAATGCCACGGCCGGACCGGGCGGCCTCCGGGCGCCGACGGGCGTGGCCGTGGACCCGACCGGGAACATCTGGGTCGCCGACAGCGGCGACAACCGGGTGGTGGAGTTCCCGGGGAACGTCAGCGGCCCCGGCAACTCGCCGATCGGAGCCCTCGGCCAGTCGAACGACACGACGGACTTTGCCAGCCTCGGACCCCGCGGCCTGGACGACCCCTCCACCGTCGGGGCCGGCTCTCAGGGCGACCTGTGGGTCACCGATGCCGGCAACCACCGGGTCGTGGGATACCAGCCGTCCACCTACTCCCTGACGTTCTCCCTCGTCGGTCTCCCGTCCGGGGTCGCGTGGACGCTCTCGCTCTCGCGCCAGTCGTTCAACGCGACGTCCCCGAGCTTCGGGTTCGCTCGCACGAACGGGAGTTACGCCTGGTCGATCGCGCCCATTCGTGGCTTCGTCCTGACGCCCCCGTCGGGGGTCGCGCTGGTGCGGGGGCTGAACGTCACGGTCGCGGTCAACGTCCGGGCCGTCACCTACGCGGTGGCCTTCCAGTCCGAGGGCCTCCCGAACGGTACGGTGTGGAGCGTATCGTTGGACGGCACGACGCACACCGGTTCCGGCGACTCGACGCTGGTCTTTGCGCTGGCCAACGGCACGTACGGCTACTCGGTCCGAGGGGCCGCCGGCTACGCCGCCGTGAACAGCACCGGAGTGGTCGCGGTCGTCGGCAGTTCCCAGACTCTCGTGGTCACGTTCATCCCCTCGCCCCTCTCCGACAGCTGGGTGACCCTGGCGACCCTCCTCGGGCTGACGGCGGGGGGTCTGACCGGCGTCGGCCTCTACGCATACTTTGTGGCGAGCCGACGCCCACCCGTCGCACCGAGCCCGTCCTCAGCCCGGGCCCGGGACCGCCCGTGAGGGCGCGCCGACTGCTCGGTTAAGTGGAGTCGGGAGTAGCGACCACGGATGGCGGCCGGTCGTGCACGGGCCCCCACGACGACCTCGCGCGTGGCCGACGTCATCGGCCGGTCGGGACTCACCGGTATCACCTTCAAACAGCTCGCATCCTCGACCCGTCTTCCGGCCGGGGAAGTCACCCGCCAGCTGGCGGACCTTGCGGCCGCCCACGCGATCACGCGTCACGGACGCGGGTTGTGGGCCCTCTCCGAGTACGCGGGAGGGCGGAGTCCGGGCCCGGGGTTCCGGGGACCCGACTGGTACGACCTCGAGTTCGCTCGCGAGTTTGGCGTGTCCCCCGTCGGGGCACCTCGCGAGATCCAGTTCGGGCCGAACGACCGTCGGCCGGTTCACCGCTGGTGGCCGTACGTGCAGGGGTTCTCGGCGGAGTTTGTCGAGGAGACGTGCCGGCAGTACGGGGTCGGCCGGGGAAGCACCGTACTGGACCCATTCTGCGGCAGCGGGACGGTCCCGACCACCGCCCGTCTGCTCGGGGCCCGGGGCATTGGGGCGGACCTCATGCCGATCGCGGCGCTGGTCGCCCGCGCGAAGGGCGAGTGGGACGTCACGCCCGCCGCGTTCCGGGCGGCGACCCGGCGCGTCCTGCGCTCGACCGGACGCTTGCGGCTATCGCCGCCGTTCCTCCGCGAGACCTCCCGGCAGTTCGCCGCTCCCGTCGTACGCTCGCTCCTCCGGCTCAAGCAGGGGGTCCGGGCCGAGCCGGAAGGCCCGGTGCAACGCCTGCTCGAGCTCGCGTTCGCCGGCATCCTCATCGACTCGAGCCACCTGAAGCGGGCCCCCTGCCTCGGGTACACGACCAAGCCGAACCTGACGGCGGACACTCCATTCCAGCTCTTCGAGGCCCGGGCGGCCATCATCGAGGCGGACCTCCTCCTTCTCGGGAAACACCGGGCCTCGTGGGGTCCCCCGGTCGAGATCCACGGGGAAAGCTCTGCCACGCTGCCCCTGCGCGCGCGCTCGGTGGACCTCGCGGTGACGAGCCCTCCGTACGTGAACGGGATGGACTATGTGATGAACTACAAGATCGACCTGGCCTGGCTCGACCTCGTCCGGTCGTACGCGGACCTCGCTCGCTTGCGGGGAGCGATGGTGGCCTGCGACAACATCCCCCGCGGGCTCGCCGAGGGGCACCGCCCCGGCCCCGAGGTCGCGGGCGACCCCTGGGTCACCTGGGTCGCCGCGAGCATCGAGCGCAATGTCCACGCCAAGGGCACGTACCGGCGCGCCGACATGGCCCGGGTCGTGACCAAGTACTTCGACGACCTGCTGCCCGTTATCCGGAACGTCCACCGCGCGCTCCGCCCGGGCGCGCGTTTCGTGGTCGTGAACGGCGACTCCCTGATCGCCGGCACGTACGTCCCCGGCGACCTCATCTTCGCGCGACTCGGCGTCCAGACGGGGTTCGAGGTCGAACGGTTCGAGATCGCCCGGCACCGTCGTTCCGGCCAGCATCGGGGGTTCCAGCTCCGGGAGTCCGTCCTGACGCTCCGCAAACCGACGGGCCGGCCCCGACCCCGTTGAACGGGGAGACAAATACCGGCGTCGAGTCGCCTGCTCGATGTCGATCGGGGAAGTACCACGCGCCTTCGACCAGATCTCGTCCGCCTACGATGAGACCCGCGAGCCGCTCGCCCCCGAGACGGTGGGGAAGCTCGCGGACCTCTTGCGCGAGTCCGGTGTCTCCTCCCTCCTCGAGGTGGGGGTCGGGACCGGTCGCATCGCCGCCCCCCTCCAGAGCCAGGGCTTTGCGCTCACCGGGGTCGACGCCTCGCTCGGGATGCTGTCCCGGGCCCGGCCGAAAGGCCTCGACCGGCTCGTGCGCGGCAGCGCCTACGCCCTCCCGTTCGGGGACCGGACGGTCGACGCGACCCTGTTCGTCCACGTGCTCCACCTCTTGGACCAACCGAGGCGCGCACTCGGCGAGGCCACGCGCGTGGGTCGACACGGCGCCTTCGCGTTGGTCCACCCGGCGGGGGAGCGGCCCGACCGCGACCCCTCGGCCCCCGACGGCCCCCGCCGCATCGTCTACCGGATCCTCGCGGAGCGCGGCTACCCGATCCCGGAGCGCGGACAGGGCGGTCCGCCCCGACGGGAGCGCGTGATCCTGACGACCCTGCCGCCGGACCGGCTGACGGTCCTGAGCGACCAGACGGTGACCGAACCCCTCGCCAAACGCCTGGACACGCTCGAGCGGGGAGGGAATCGTCACACGCTGCACGTGCCCCGGGAGGAGCTCGTGCGCGCGGTCGCCGAAGCTCGCCGTGAGGTCGGCGACCGGGTCCACACGTACCGGCGGGTCCAGGCGCTCGCCACCTGGTCGGCCGAGACCGTGGCGTCGGCCCCCGCCGCGCCCGTCGCTCCCTAGTGCGCGAAGCGGTGCTCCATCACGTACGGCAGGACGCCGCCGGCCCGGTAGTACTCCACCTCGGTGGCGTTGTGCAGCCGGAGGTCGAGCGGGATGGCTCGCGGCGGGCCGTTCGGGGCCGTGACCCGCAGCTCCGCGTGATCCCCCGGTCGCAACTCCTGACCGGGCGGTAGCACGAGGTCGAACGCCTCCCGCCCCGTCAACCCCAGGCGGGACCAGGAGTCCCCGGGCCGGTAGGTCAGCGGAAGTACGCCCATCTCGATGAGATTGGTGCGGTGGATCCGTTCGAAGCTCTCCGCGATCACGGCACCGACCCCGAGGAGCCGGGGACCCTTCGCGGCCCAGTCGCGCGAGCTCCCCTGCCCGTAGCTCTTCCCGGCGAACACGAGGAGGGGCGTACCCTCCGCCCGGTACCGCTCGGCGGCGTCGAAGATCGTCATCTCGGTCCCCTCCGGGAGGTGGAGCGTGTACCCTCCCTCCTTCGGCTTCACGAGGTCGTTCTTCAGTCGGACGTTCGCGAACGTCCCCCGGACCAGGACCTCGTGGTGGCCCCGGCGCGCCCCATACGTGTTGAACTCGGCGGGCGGGACCCCCCGCCCCGCCAGATAGCGGCCCGCCGGGGTGTCCGGCGGGATCTCCCCGGCGGGAGAGATGTGGTCGGTGGTGACACGGTCCCCCAGCACGAGGAGGGCCCGGGCGCCCCGCGCCAACACGCCCTCCTTGGGGAGCCAGGGGGACGGCAGGTGGAGATACGGCGCCTTCGCCAGGTACGTCGACTCGTCGGACCAGGGGTACCGCGGCCCGACCGGTGGGTGAAGATTCTCCCAGTGCTCGTCGCCCACCTCGATCGCGGCGTACTTCTCGCGGAACATCGAGGGGGCGAGGTTCGCCTCGACGATCGACCGGATCTCTTCCGCGGAGGGCCAGAGGTCCCGCAGGTACACGGGCTGGCCATCGGCGCCTCGTCCCAGCGCCTCGCGGGTGAGGTCGAGGTCCATCCGGCCGGCGAGACCGTACGCCACGACCAGCATCGGAGAGGCCAGGTAGTTGGCGCGCACTTCGTTCTGGATGCGGGCCTCGAAGTTCCGGTTGCCGCTCAGGACGGCGGCCACGTACAGGTCCCTCGCCCGCACCTGCTCGGAGACCGCGGGAGGGAGGGGCCCGGAGTTCCCGATGCAGGTGGTGCAGCCGTATCCCACGAGGTCGAACCCGAGGTCGGCGAGCGGCTTCAGCAGCCCGGCGCGCTCGAGGTAGGCCGTGACCACTTTCGAGCCGGGCGCGAGCGAGGTCTTGACGTGGGGTGGGACCTGGAGCCCCCGGGCGAGCGCGTTCCGGGCGATGAGCCCAGCCCCGACCATCACGCTGGGGTTGGAGGTGTTGGTGCAACTCGTGATCGCCGCAATGACGACCGACCCGTCCGCCACCGGAGCGTCCGTTGCCATCGCCGGCGCCGTCGGGGCCGGGCGGCTCTTTCGGTAGCTCGACAGGGCCGCCTGGAACGAGGCCACGGCCCCGGACAAGGGCACGCTTTCCTCGGGGTTGCGCGGACCGGAGATCGTCGGGACCACCGTCCCCAGGTCGAGACGGACCACCCGGTCGTAGTCGATGGTGCCGACCGCGGGAGAACCCCAGAGTCCCGTGGCCCGGGCGTACGCCTCGACGAGCGCGATATGGTGGGCCTCGCGGCCCGTGCCCCGAAGATACGCGAGCGACGCCTCATCGATCGGGAAGAGCGCGGCCGTCGCGCCGTACTCCGGGCACATGTTGGAGATCGTCGCGCGGTCGGCGACGGCCAGATGCGCGACCCCCGGCCCGAAGAACTCAACGAACTGGTCGACCACGCCCGTCTCCCGCAAAAGACGCGTGATCGTCAGGACGAGGTCCGTGGCCGTCGCCCCGCTCGGCAGGGAGCCCGTCAGCTCGACGCCCACCACGATCGGCCGGGGCATCGTGTACGGCTCGCCCAGCATCACGGCCTCCGCCTCGATCCCTCCGACGCCCCAGCCCAGGACGGACAGTCCGTTGACCATCGTGGTGTGGGAGTCGGTGCCGAGCAGCGTGTCCGGGAAGGCGACCGCCTCCGGTCCGCTGCCTCGCGTCACGACGACCTGGGAGAGGTACTCCAGGTTGACCTGGTGACAGATCCCGTTCCCCGGTGGCACGATGTGATAGTTCGAGTAGGCCCCCTTCGCCCACTGCAGGAAGCGGTACCGTTCGTGGTTGCGCTCGTACTCCTTGTCGAGGTTGATGAGCAGCGAGCGCGGGGAACCGTAGCTGTCGACCTGCACGGAGTGGTCTACGATCAAATTCACCGGCACGAGAGGATTGACCCGCTCGGGCGGTAGTCCCCGCTCGACGGCCGCGCTGCGCAGCGTGGCCAGGTCCACGATCGTCGGAACCCCGGTGAAGTCCTGCAGCAGCACTCGCTCGGGAAAGTACCGGAACTCCGCCGTGTCGGCGACGGCGGCCCCGTTCGCCAGCGCGACCACGGGGCCGAGCTCGTCTCGCGCCGGGTCGAAGTGCCGCACGACGTTCTCGAGGATGATCCGGACCGTGCGGGGTCGCCGTGCCCAACGGCCGGCGTCCACGCCCGGTACCCGGTCCACCCGGACGACCTGGATGGAGACGGGCCCGACGGTCAGCGACTCGCGCACGGGGAGGGAAGGGGCATTGGTCATGCTCAGGGGACGGTCGACGACCACTTGGGCATTATGGGCGCCCCGGGTCCGCTCCGACGGGGCGGGACGTCGGCCACCCGAAGGACACCCGGGTCCCCGCGGCCGGGCGAGAGAACGGCTCGGGGACCCTCCACTCCACGCGATCCCCGTCCGGGCCTCGCAG
>JASHXS010000022.1 GCA_030043405.1 Thermoplasmata archaeon
CGGGGCCCGACTTCGCCGGCGTGGTGTCGGACCCCTTCGACCCGACCCCGGAGGAGTCGGGGCGCTTGGTCGCGTCGGGGGTTCCCCGGCTCTCGGTCGGGCCGCGGAGCCTCCGGACCTCCCAGGTGATCGACCTGGTCCACGGCGAGCTCGACCGGCGCGAGGCCGCGAACCCCCGGCCTCCTACTGCGCCGCCAGCGGGTTGACGCCCTTCCCCCGGTGGGTCAGCGCATCTCGCATGGTGCGGGAGCGGAGACCCCCCACGACGGCCGTGAGCCGCACCACCTCGCGCGGCTCCGAACGAACGCGGGTGCCGAACACCAGGTGGTCGGGCTCGCCGAGCCGTTGTCGGATCGCGAACAGGACCCGGTCGAGCGTCCGGAGCGTCATGTTGGAACCCCCGTCCAGGTGGAGCAGGGCCGACGCGCGCGGCGACAGGTGGTAGTCGAGCAGGGTCTCCGTGAGGGCCTGGTGGACCAACCGCTCCGGTTCGGAGACGTGGTACTCGCCCACGATCAGGGTGGAGAGGCCGGAGGACCGGAGGTGGCTCTTCAGGCTCGCGAGGTCGACCGAGATCTGCGACGGGTTCTCGATCATGTCCACCAAGCTCGAGACCATGGAGTGAAGGTAGGCGTTCCGGACCTGGAAGACCCGGTGGATCGGGAGCGACTCGAAGCGACGCAGCTTCTCGTTCGCGAGGGCGACCAGGAGGCCCCCCATCTCCTCCAGGTCGTCCACGGTAGCTTCCACGTTCGCCCGACGGCTCGAGTTGGTCTCCAGTTCGACGTGGAACGGCAGGAAGACGACCGGGACGGCGAGGGTCTCGGTCTCCCGCAGCTCCTTGGAGAGGAAGGGGAGCAGCGCACTGCCCGTGCCGCCACCGAGGCCGGCGAGGAGGAAGACGATCTCGAACGGCCGTAGGCGTCGCAGCAGCTCCTCCCGCCCGTCCTCGGCGGCCCGAAGGACGACCGCCCGGTCGCCGCCGCTCCCCCGGCCCCGGAGCTCGCGCTGACCGAGGAGGATCTTTTCCTCGACCCGGGTGCTCATGAGGTGCTTCGCGTCCGTGTTGACGGCCAAGGCGTGCACGCCCGGGATCCCCAGGGTGAGGAGGTCTTGCACGGCCTCGCTGCCAGCCCCCCCGAGACCGACGACGGCGACCGACGGGGTCGCCGCGAGGGAGGCCCACGCCTCGACCGACGCGTTCGAGGTCATCCGCTCCCCGAGCCCGACGTCAGGGCGGGGGGGAGCCCTCCGCGGCGAGGACCTCGCCCTCGCGGCGGTGGGGACGGGCCGCGCCGAACTGCTCGAGGCGCCCACGAATGTACTCGCGGACCGCCGAGCGCACGGCGTCGTCGACGCTGACCGAGTTTCCCTCGCGAACGAACGCCTCGAGCCGGTTGTTGTCCTGCCGCGAGAGCTCGACGACGACCTTCCGCACGTTCTGCGGCGGGAGGTGGAGCTCGATGTACTGTTCGAGCGCCTCGCGGATCGTGTCGGAGATCGTGGGCGAACCCTGGACCTCCTGGATCTGCTTCAGCTTCTCGATGAGCTCCTGCGGGATCCGTACGGTCACCCGCTCGGATGTGTCGACCATGCCCGTCAGACAAGACCCCCATCTTTGTCTGACGATTGACATATCAGATTGCTGCTATTTGAACACCCCGGTCGCCCGGACGTCGGGGCCCCGTTCGCGGGCCGGGCCCCTTCCACCCCGGCCCTCGAGGGGGCTTCCGCCTTTGAACCAATGTGTTGAACTGCGCCTCTCCCGTCCGTCGCGAATGTGGGGCTGGTCGAGCTCTTCGTAGCGAGCCTGATCGTCGGCATCTCCCTCGTCAACTCCGCCGTGCCGTGGGCGGCCTGGGGCCGCTCCCGGGATGGGCGGTTCGCCCTGCTGGGCCTCGCGAATGCCCTCCTCGCAGCGGTCGGGGCGGTCTGGGTGTGGGGCCAGCTGCCGGTCGGTCCCCCGTCGTACGCCGCGAGCCAGCTTCCCGTGCTGGGCCTGGTCCTTCTCGCCTCCCTCGCGCTCCTCGCGACGACCATCTGGCGGCCGTCTCGCTGAGCGATGGACGAGGACCCGCTCGCGCTCGACACCCGCCGGAAGCTGTACGAGGCCGTACGCCGTTCGCCCGGCATCGGGGGCCGGGAAGTCCAGCGGGCGGCGGGGACCGGCTGGGGCGAGACGGTGTACCACCTCGACCGTTTGACCGAGGCCGGCCTGCTGGAGCGAGAACGGGACGCGCACCAGGACCACTACTTCGCGCGCGGTGTCCCGCTCGCCGACCGGAACCTGTTACGGCTCTCCCGCTCCTCGTCGGCCCGGCGCCTGCTGGTCGCGTTGCTGGAGCGACCCGATCAGACGGTCCCCGACCTCTCGGAGCGGACCCGTCTCAGCCCGGGGCGGCTGTCGGTCCACCTGCGCCGCCTCATCGACACGGGCATCGTGGCGACGGGGCGATCGGGACGGCTGCGGACCTTTCGGGTCTCCGACCAGGGCCGGGTCGTCCGGGTGCTGGTCGCTTATCGCCAGTCGTTCGCCGACGAGTGGGTCGAAGGTCTGCTCGACACCTGGGGGGAGATCTTCCGCCCATGACCGCGTCGGGATTGGACCAACGGCTTCCGCCCTTGAACCAAAACGGGGGTAGTCGGGGGGGACCGTGGAGAGTCTCGGTGACGCTTCCCCGGTGGGTCCGCGGTCCCTTCCCTCGCCGGGGACCTACCGTCGGAGCGATCCTGCTGGCCCTCGTCGTGCCGGTCTTGCTCGTTCCGGCGGCGGCCGCCAGCGACGGAGCGGTCCCCGGTTGGACGGACGGCGCCGTTTCTTGGACGAACGGGACGGTGCTGTGCGAGTTCAACCCCGGGTCCCCGGGCGTGACGGCCTCCTCGCCCGCGCTGTCCCAGACCGGCCTATCGGTCGGACTCAGCTCCATCGAGGAGGTCAACGCGACGGGCGGCACACCGGCGGTCGCGTCGATGTACGACGCGACGTGGCTCGTGACCAACCTCAGCTCGGACGACGCCTTCGACCTCGCCTTCTCGTCGCAGGTTCCGCTGGTCGACCCCGTCTCGCAGGCGACGGTCGGGAGCGCCAGCGTCGAGGTCCAGTTCGTCCTCCCCGCCTACGCGGGAGCGGACTCCGGCAGCGTCAACCAAGTCACCCTTGAGGTCGGAGTCTCGAACTGGACGTGGCAGGCGTCGGGCGATACGCTGGCCCTCCTCTTCCCGATCGCGCCGGCCTTCCCGGACCACGAGCAGCTGATCGCGCCGACGGCCGGAGGCGCGACCGTCCGGAGTCTGTCGACTCAGACCGGCGACCCGCTCGAAACCTTCACGGCGGCGACCAACGCGACGGTCGTGCCCCCGGGGGGCCCGTCGACGCTCGTGGCGGCGGCTCCGACGTTCACCATCCAGCCCGAACTCGGATTCGTCACGCTCGCCATCGGGAACGCGTCCACCGGGAGCTTCCAGTCGATGAACTACACGGCCGTGGTCAACGTCGTGGGCCTCCCCTCGACCGTCCTCGGACTTCCCCTCTACGACTACGCGCTGGTGGCCGGCGGGGCGGGGTTCGTGTGCGTGGTCGTCGCGGCCGGCGTTCGACGGGTCCGCCAGCGGACGTCGGACCTCATCTACGTGGAGGACGACGAATGAGCGCCCCGGCCCTGCGGCTCCCCTCGGTGGGCCCGCGGCGCGAATTGGACCGACCCTGTGCCAGTGCTATCCCATCGCCCGCGGCGTACGGGACTCCCCCTCCCGGGCCCGCGGGCGTACCCAGGGGTAGCGACACCACGGGGGTGGCACCGCCGCCCGGGGCAGCGAGCTGGGCGCCGCTCCCCCGGAGGTACCGACCTTGAGGGGGGCCGGCCGTTCCTCCTCCGCCCCGACGGCGCAAACTAGCGTGCCTCGGAGCCCGCGACCCACCCCGGAGCAAACGACCTGACCCAGGAGGGGCCGGATGGACGAGGTCGCGGGGCTGGAGGTCCGGCCCCGGTTCTTGGCTTCGGACCCTCCAGAGTACGCTCCGGCTG
>JASHXS010000157.1 GCA_030043405.1 Thermoplasmata archaeon
CCGTGGACCGCCTCGAGGATCCGCTCGGAGGCGAACGGGGCTGGGACCAGGAGGCCGGGGGCGAGGGTCGCGGGCTGGTCCCACGCCTCCACGACGGTCGCCCCCGCCCGGAGCGCGCGGACGACTGGCGCGCAGCCGGCGGGTTGTACCGAGACCAGACGGGGGAGGCGCTCGAGGAGACCGAGGGACCGGAGTTCCTGGAACGCCTTGTACATTCCCACGAGGCCCGTCCCCCCGCCGGTCGGGTAAACGATGGCGTCGGGGACGCCCGCCGGTCCGAGCTGTTCGACGATCTCGAGCCCCATGGTCTTCTTGCCCTCGACGCGGTACGGCTCCCGCAGCGTCGACATCTCGAACGACGGGCGGCCACGCTCCGCGGCCCGCGCCGCTTGGCCGGCGTCCCGAATCGTTCCCTCCACGGTCTGCACTTCCGCGCCGTAGCGCCGGCAGGTCTCCTGCACGGACTCCGTCCCCTGACGGGGGAGATAGACGCGAACTCGGGCGCCGGCCCGGGCTCCGTAGGCGGCGAGGGCGATCGCCGCGTTCCCGGCGCTCGGGGCGAACAGCTCCCGGGCACCCAACTCAGCAGCCCGAGAGACCGCCACGCTCATGCCGCGGGCCTTGAACGAGCCCGTCGGGATCTGCCCGTCGTCCTTGACGAGGAGACGAAGTCCCGGCGCCGCCTCGACGGGTCCCAACGGGAGGATCGGCGTCGAGCCCTCTCCGAGACTGACCACGGCCTCCACCGTGCGGACGGGGAGGAGCTCTCGATACCGCCAGAGACCCGGAGGGCGCCGGGACACTTCCTCCCACCACTGACGACCGTCGAGCCCGTCGAGGTCGTACCGGGCGAGCAACGTGTGCCCACAAGTGGGGCAGGTGCCGACCAGCCGGTCGGGTGAGACTTCGGTACAGCAGGCCCGGCACTCGAGGGCCTTCAGCCGGGACCCGGAGGCGGTCACACCGTCCGAGGGGCCCCGGAGGACAATAAGGGTCGCGGAGGCGCCGGCTAGATCGGTGGCGGGGCGCTTCCCTTCGGCACGAAGAGGAGCGAGATGGAATTCACACAGTGTCGCGTGTTCTTCGGCGTGAACCGCTCCCCTACGAAAACGTGGCCGAGATGGGCATCACAGCGCGCACATCGAATCTCGACTCGCTGACCATCCGGGTCCGGCAAGTGCCGGACCGCCCCCGGAACCTCCTGGTCGAAACTGGGCCAGCCGCATCCGGCGTCGAATTTCGAACCGGACTCGTAGAGCGGCGCGTTGCAGTGGCGGCAGACATACGTGCCCTCGGCGGTCAGGTGTTCGTACTCGCCGGAGAACGGGCGCTCCGTGCCGTGCCGGACGATGACCGCCTCCTCCTTCGCCGTCAATTTTCGGAGTCGCAGCGGTTCGCCGGAGGACATGGTGAAGGGACGGGAGGACCGCTACTTACCTTCGCGGGCCCGGCGCCCCCGCTACAGGTGCCACGTGGGCCCGCCGTAGCCGCTCGGAACGACGGGTGGGGAATCCGGACCTCCCCACGGGTCGGGGCGGGGCGAGGGCGCCCGTCCCCCCTTGGCGGCTAGGTACGCGTCGATGGCCGTGGCCGCGCGGGTACCGGCGGACATGGCATACACCACCGACTTTCCGCCGGCGGCGAACACCCCGTCCACGTCGGTCATCCAGTCCTCCTTCGCCCCCTGGGGCCAAGGATGCGACGCGAGATTCAGCTGCAGTTCGGTCGGGAGTCCCCGGACATCGGCCGTCTCCCCCGCGGCCACGATCACCGTGTCGCAGGGGAGGGTCTCCTCGGAGCCGGCGACCACCACGACCGTGGCTCGTCCCCGGGCGTCGGGCGGGCCGGGGGCGGTCCGTTGGACGACGATCCCTTCCACGTGGCCCGTACCGATGATCTGGGCGGGCGAGCGGTCGAAGAGGAACTGGACCCCCTCGTACGCGCCCCCGTCCACCTCCTCTTCATCGGCCGGCATCTCCGTCCGACCCTTGCGATAGACCACCGTCACGGACCCGCCGTCGACGGTCAGGCGTTCCGCGGAGCGTGCCGCGTCGAGGGCGACGTCCCCACCTCCGACGACGACGACCCGCCGGTTCTTGCGGCCGAAACGATCCGCGAAGCCCCCCTTGTTCATCTCCAGCAGGAACGGCAGCGCGGGGAAGACGCCGGGAAGCTGCTCGCCCGGGATCCCCAGCGCCCTTGGATCCGAGGCGCCGACCGCGACCAGCACGGCCCGATACCCCTCCGCGAGGAGGGACTCCGGCGTGAAGTCCCGCCCGGCCTTGGCGTCCGTCCGGAACGTCACGTCGAGCCCCCGGAAACGCGCGAGGTCGATGTCGAGGTCACCGTCGGCCAGGTGGTACTTCGGAATGGTATCGATCTGACCGCCGAGGAACGGCTGCATCTCGTAGACCGTCACCCCGTACCCCCGGAGCGCGAGCTCCCAGGCGGCCATCAGCCCGGTCGGACCGCCCCCGATAATGGCGACGCGCTCATTCTTCGGCGCGCTGGCCGCGTACAGGAGGCTCGATGACCCGAGCTCCAGCGCCGCCCGCTTCAGGTGACGGATCGCGATGGGAACTCCGCGGCCCCCCATGATGCAGTCCTCCTCGCAATAGTGGTAACACGTCTTGCAGAGGACTTGCGCGAGGGGATTCTCGCGCAGGGTCAGCCGGGCCGCGTCGTCGAACCGTCCTTGGGCGATCAGCCCGATGTATCCTCGACAGTCCTGCGTGATGGGGCACGCCTGGACGCAGTAGGGCATCGCGCACTGCAGGCAACGACTCGCCTCCAGGACGGCCTCTTCCTTCGTGTAGGACTGCAAGATCTCGCCGAACGTGCCCATCCGCTCGTCCTTGCTTTCCTCCGGGACGGCGATGCGGTCGTAGCGGTACTCGGGCATCCGTCAGCGCGCGGCGCCTCGCGCGCCGGGCGGGGCGTGGAGGGGTAGGTTCAGTATATCCTCGTCGGAACCGACGGCGGCCGTGGGTCACCCCGAGGCCGATCGCGCCGGGGGCGGCCGGGGGGACGTGAGAACGCGGGCGCCCTCCCCTTTGGCCACATAGACGTGGAGTGCATCGCACGTCTTTCGAAAGTAGCCCGAACCCTGCGAGGAGAAGGCTTTGCGGAGGAGACTATCCACTTCGCCCTCACTGAGGCTCGGGTCGACTTCGGGGGTGAACATGCAGGCGAAGACCAGGAAGCGTCGACCCTCGAGGTCGATCCGGTCGGTCTGCGGAGATCCGCAGAAGGGACACACGGTCATCCGTCTGGTAGGAGGTCGGGTCGGCTTAGGTTTTCCCCGTCCCCCCGCCGTCTACGACTCGAGCGAACCGTACCGGACGACCGCCCATACTGTCAACGCGCCCCCCACCGCCGCCAGCGCGATGGGAAACACGACCGTCAGCGCTCGGTCCAAGAGGAGCCAGCTGCCCACGCCCGCGCACGTGACCCCCGCGAGGACACCGGCGACCAGGGCCTGGGCCGCACTCCGCGTCACGACCGCGGCCGACGCGGTGACCCCGGCCAGGAGCACCAGGACTCCAAACAGACCCAGGTAGAGGTGGAGTGGGACTAGGATCGGCCCCGCACTGTTCGGCGACATCATGACCAGTCGGGGCGCGAGCGCCATCACGAGTCCACCCCCCGCCGCAAATCCCGCCACTGGACCCCCTGCCGCCACGAGCAGTCGGCCCGCTAGGCCGCTCCGACGCGGCTCCGGTAGGGCGAACGTCAGCAGGTGGGCCCGAAGGGCGAGGTCCTCGCCCACCGCCAGCGCGGTCAGGTCGAGGACGACCAGGGAACTCAGTCCGGCGGTGATGAGGAGGCCCAGCACCTGGGCGGTCGCTACCGACGGGACGCGAAGGTAGAGGTCCGCGATGGCACTGCCGATGGGTCCCGCGGCCAGTGGGATCAGGAGGAGCCAGGCGCGCCGGGAACGTCGGAGCCGGGTCCCCTCCCATGTGACATTGTTCGCCAGAGCGGCCAACGTTCCGCTCATCCTTCCTCCTCCCGGCCGACCAGCTCGAGGTAGCGCGCCGCGAGGTCGGAGGCGAGCGGCGACACTTCCGCCAGTGGAAGCCCGGCGCGGACCGTCTCGGCGACGAGTTGGGC
The DNA here is from genome assembly GCA_030043405.1 of Thermoplasmata archaeon. GTDB lineage: Archaea > Thermoplasmatota > Thermoplasmata > Lutacidiplasmatales > UBA184 > Lutacidiplasma. The sequence goes on from JASHXS010000157.1 coordinate 4,114, forward strand.
CTGTCCTCGGAGCCCGCCGCGGACCTCCAGGACCACCTCCCGGGGTCCTCGGCGTTCGACGGCCCGCCCCGAGGCGATCAGCGCGGAGAGGGGTACGTCACTCACATCCGACGCGAATCGAAGGCAGACCCTCCGGGGCCCGTCCTCGTCCCGTCCGCCGGCCTCGACGGGCTCGTCACCCACCAGCTGGCCGTCGCGAAGGAACAGGACCCGGTTGCACACCACCTCGACGTCCTCGAGAAGATGCGTCGAGAGGAGCAGGGTGGTGCCTTCCCGGTTCAGGCGGCGCAGCACCTCCCGAAGGTCGGCCCGGGCCACCGGGTCGAGGCCCAGCGTTGGCTCATCGAGTAGCAACAGCCGGGGTTCCCCGACGAGAGCCGCCGCCAGGAGCAGCCGGCGCGCGAGCCCGGTGGAGAGACTCCCGACCGGACGGTCGAGCTCTCGGACGACCCCGAGCGAAGAGGCCGCCGCCTGGACGCGGGCCGCTCGTTCCTCTCGGGGTATCCCGCGCGCCCGGGCCACGTGCTCGAGCACGTCCCTGCCCCGCAGGTAGGGCACGAGGCCGGGGGTCTCGAGCAGAACACCGATGGAGCGCAGCGCGCGGTCGCGCTCCTCCCGGGGGTCGAGCCCGAACAGACGGACCGAACCTTCGGACGGCGCGACGAGCCCCGAGATGATCTTGAGCGTCGTCGTCTTCCCCGCCCCGTTCGGACCCAGGTAGCCGACCGCCTCGCCCGGTCGGAGTCGAAACGTGACCCGCTGGAGGGCTCGGCGGGCCCCGAACGATTTCGAGACCGCCGCGACCTCGAGTGCGTCGGCGGGCATGCCCGAGCGAGCGGGGGCCGGGGTTATCATCCCCACGGTGGGCCCGCAGCCCCGGTAGGCGCTGGGGTCAGTCGATGTAGCCGAGCGACCGCAGCCGGTCGCGAAGGACTCGCTCGTCCTCGGGACTGAAGCCGCCCTCCCCGGGGCGGTCGAGCAGTCGGCCGAGGATGAAGGACACAAACTCGTCCAGGGACGCGAACGAACTCCCGCGCATCCGATCCTCGAGCGCTCGAGCGATCTCCTCGGGCAGACGCACGGTCCGCTCGTCCCCCGGGGCCATCGCTCACTCCCACTCGATCGTGGCCGGCGGCTTGTCCGTCACGTCGTACAGGACCCGGACGACCTCCCCGTGCAGCGCACGGGTGACCCGTTCGGAGATGCGGCTCAGGACGACGCGGGGGAGGTCCGACGCGGTGGCGGTCATCGCGTCCACCGAGTCGACGGCCCGTACGCTCACGGCTTCCCCACGGACCCGGTTGTCGCCCTGCACACCGACCGTGTGAATGGGGAGCAGGACGGCGAAGAACTGCCAGGGCCGGCGAAGGAGGCCCTCGGCCGCGGCGCGCTCGATCTCCTCTTCGACGATGGCGTTCGCCACGCGCGCCCGCCGGACGCGGTCCCGCGTCACGACGCCGCCGACGCGGACCGCCAGACCCGGCCCCGGGAACGGCTGTCGGTCCGGCTCGGGAATCCCGAGCGCGCGGGCCACCTGGCGGACCTCGTCCTTGTAGAGGTCGCGCAGCGGCTCCACCACCGTGAGTTTCGAATCGGGGGGGATCCCCCCCACGTTGTGATGAGTCTTGATCGTGTCCCGGATCGAACCTCCGCTCTCGATCCAGTCCGGCGCGATGGTTCCCTGGACGAGTCGGTCGGTCTGGAATTCGGCCGCCTCGCCCTCGAAGACCCGGATGAAGGTGGCGCCGATCCGCCGTCGTTTCTCCTCGGGTTCGGCGATCCCGTCAAGCGACGCGAAGAATCGGTCGGAGGCGTCCACGACTCGAAACGAGAGCTGGGCCGTCCGGAACAGTTCCGACACCTTCTCCACTTCGCCCTGCCGGAGGAGGCCGGTGTCGACGAACACCGCCCTCGCCCGGTCTCCCAGGGCTCGCTGACTCAGCACCGCCGCCGTGGTACTGTCGACGCCGCCCGACGCGGCGACGATCGCCGTACCGGGGATGTCCGCCCGGAGCCGGCGGACCGCGGTTTCGATGAACTGGGCTGGGTCCTTCATGGCGCCGGCGGTCGGCTCTCCGGCTCCTCCCTCCACTTCGCCCGGTACGCGGTGAGCCGTTCGTTGAGCTCCGGGTACTTCAGGGCGAGGATGGCCGTCGCGAGGAGCGCGGCGTTCTCCGCCGCATCGAGTCCGACGGACGCGACGGGGATGCCGGGAGGCATCTGGACAACCGAGAGCAGGCTGTCCAGACCCAGCCCCCGATGGAGCGGCACCCCGATCACGGGCCGCAGGGTCCGGGCCGCCACGACCCCTGGCAACGCCGCCGAGAGCCCGGCCATCGCGACGAACACGTCGGTCGTCGGGTCGGCCACGAGCCGGTCCACCTTGTCCGGATTGCGGTGCGCCGAGGCCACGTGGACTTCGCAGGGGACCCGGAAGGCGTCCAACCGCGACCGAACCTTCTCCGCGATCTCGAGGTCCGACTTGCTTCCCACGAGGACGGTTACCTTCACACGGCAGGCGTAGCCCCCGCGCGGAAAAGCATTCGGTGTCCGGCGGACCCGCCCGACCTTTGCCCCGTTAGGCGACCGGGGTCCGGCGGAGCGGGGCCGGAGCGTATTTCCGGACCCAACCGCCCACCGAGCGATGGAAGACCACGACGGCCCAGGTCGGGTACAGCCAGTAGTTACGTTTGAACACGAAGAAGGTCCACGGCCGCCCCGTGCAGGTATTGTTGGGGGCCCCGACGAGGACGTGGCAGTACACCGCGCCGGCGTTGAGGTAGAGAAATGGACCCAGGATCGCGACGGTGATCGCGACGCTGGCCACCGCCGCGAGGTACTCCCCTCGGACCACGTGGTAGAGGCCCACCAGCACGTTGGCCGGTTGCTTCAGTCCGAGGCTGAGGGCCTCGACCACCCAGCCCCCGCGCTCGGGCCGAACGACGAGGGCGCCGGTGATGGCCAGCAGGGGTACGAAGTCGTTCTGGCCGTTCGCCGCCAAGAGGGGCACCCACGCCACCGACAGGCCCGTCAGGGCGAAGGGGTCGCGCCGGAGCAGGAAGACCATGCCGGCCCACGCGCCCAGGGCGACCCACCGATAGTCGAGCCCCGGAACTTGGAGAAAGGTCAGCAGGGGGAGGTAGACGTAGAACGAACTCTCGAAGTGCGAGGTCCCGTATTGTACGTAGGTGAGGTTCAGGGGGTGCGTGTACAGGCCCCAGCCCAGGCTCGCGTACGCGGGGGTGGTGTACGGCTCATCCGAGAGCCCGTTGAGCGTCCCGGTCCAGGTCGAATACACCGCCACGGCCGCCCCCAGGACCAGGAGCGCGGGCAACAGCCAACGGCGTTCGGGCCCCACCTGGGCCACCCCCCAGGCGATTGCCACGGTGAGGAGGACCGTCGGGACGATGAGCCAGGTAAAGTCCGGGAACGTGGTCCCGACGAGGAGCCCGATTGTCAGGGCCGAGGCAAGGAAGAGGAGGACGGCGGTCGATCGGGGACCCATGCCCTTGGCCTAGCGAGGGCGCGCTAACAATCCTTCGATAAAGTACCGAAGGGCTTACGCCCCGGGGAGACTCCCCGCTCGATGCCCCCACGACTCCATTCGGGCGGCCGGTTCCGGGCCTGGCTGGGTCGGAGCCTGACCGGCGACCCGGCCGCGGGCGACCGCCTCTGGCGGCGCATCCTCCACACGCTCGGGGCTCTGGTGCTGGTCTACTACCTGTTCCCGACCGATTTCTTCGTGATCGCCCCGAAGGCGTACATCCTGCTGGGCGTCCTCGGGTTCGTCCTGCTGCTCGAGGTGCTCCGCCACGCCGCGGGTCTGGAGCTCCCGACGCTCCGCGCGTACGAGCAGCACCGGGTCGGTAGCTACGTGTTCTTCTCGGTCGCCCTGGCGGGGGCGGTCCTCCTCTTCCCCATTCCCATCGCCTGCGCCGTGGTGCTCGGGGTAGCGCTCGTGGATCCTATCGCGGGCGAGCTCCGGGACCTTCACGTGGGTCCCGCTTGGGGATGGGCCCTCCCGGTCAGCGCCTACTTTGGTCTCGCCGTCGTGGGAATGTACCTCCTGGGCGGATGGCCCCTGTCGGACGCACTGGCCCTCGCCGCCGTGGCGGCCCCCATCGCCGTCGCCGTTGAGCGGCCCAAGCTCGCCTGGCTGGATGACGACCTCGCGATGGCGTTCGTGCCCGGTCTGGTGCTGTACGCCTTGGCGATTCTGGGCTTCGGCCTGACTCGATAGGCGCCGCGAGGCCCCGAATCCTTCAAACGTCCCGGCGGTCCGTAGCTCTGGCATGATCCGCGGGGCGTGCCTCGGTCTGGCAGCGGTGGTCCTTCTGGCCGGACTCGTCGTGCCAGCGGCCGGTCCGACTTCCGAGCCGCCAGCGGCGACCCGGGCCCCCCTGGTCGGCGCCGCACCGCCGAGTCCTGAGGTTGCCCCGAGCGACGGCGCCAACTGGACGACGTACCTGTTTGATGCGGGCCGGAGCGGGGCGAACCTGCTCGAGCGGACCATCTCCCCCGCGAACGTTTCGGGACTGGTCCAGCGATGGTCCTTGCCGGAGAACGGCTCCGACTTTAGCGCGCCGATCGTCGTCGGCGGCCTCCTGTACTATGGCTCGTGGAATGGCTACGAATACGCGGTGAACGTCACGAACGGAACCGTGCTCTGGAGCGACTTCCTGGGCACCGACCCGTGCGGCTACTCCCCGATGGGGATCTCGTCCACGCCGGCGTACCTCAACGGGACCATCTACCTGGGTGGAGGGGACGGCTACTGGTACGCCCTCAACGCCACTTCCGGGGCGGTCGAGTGGGACTACTTCTTCGGGGCGCCCCCCACGGTGAACAACTACGACTGGGCCAGCGCGCTCGTGTACCGGAACTCCCTGTACGTCGGCGTATCGAGCTGCTTCGACAACCCGCTGATCCGCGGGGCGCTCTACGAACTGAATCTGACCGGCCCACACACTCCCAGCCACATCTTCTGGACGGTGCCGGCCAACGAGACCGGCGACTCCATTTGGACGTCCCCCACCCTGGATGCGCCCAACAACACGATCTGGGTGTCCACGGGCAACGAGAACACTGGCTATCCGCCGTACGCGAACGCGATCATCGCGCTCAACGCGACGACCCTCAACGTCACCGGATCCTGGCAGGTCCCAAATGAAGCGGGCAAGGACTCCGATTTCGGCTCGACCCCGACCCTCTGCGAAACGGCCGCGGGAGTACCGATGGTCGTCGCGACGGACAAGAACGGCATCGCCTATGGGCTCGTGCGGAGCAACGTCTCCTCGAACGGCTCGTGGGGGCCGGTTTGGACGTTGGGGACCGCCGGAGGATTCTCGTCCGGAGCGTTCGAGGGCGGGACCCTGTACCTGGCGGGCGACGCGTTGTACGCGGTCGATCCGGCGAACGGCTCGGTGCGCTGGCAGAACGACAACATCTCGGGGGTGTACGCGGCCCTCACCTGGGCGAACGGCCTCATCTACGTAGGGGCGGGGAGTACCGTCTACGCCGTCGACGCGACGAACGGGACCATCCTCTGGAATGCCACCGTGCCCGGCGGCGGGAGCATCGTCGCCGAGACCGTGGTCGTCAATGGCCAGGTCTACGTGCCCAGCGGAGACTATGCGACCGAGGGCGACCTGGTGGCCTACACCCTGCCCTTCGGCGCGTCGGCCTCGGCCACCCCGACGACCGGCACCGTCCCGCTGACGGTCCAATTCACCGCGGCCGGAACGGGGGGACTGTTCCCGTACCACTACCGCTGGGCGTTCGGTGACGGCGGCTTCGGCACCGGGCCCACTCCAACGCACGTCTATGCCGAGGTCGAACCGTACACCGTGACGCTGTGGGTGAATGACTCCAGCGGCGCCTCGCTCGAGAGAACGCTGAACATCACGGGCCAGGCCCCGGTCCCCGACCCGGACCTGCGCGCGCACATCACGGTCTCAACGCGGGTCGGGGTCGCGCCGTTGTTAGTCAATTTCACGGGTTTCGAGACGAATGGCACCAACGCGCCGTTCACCTACCGATGGACGTTCGGAAGCGGGTTCACGGCCATCGGGCCGAACGCCTCGTTCGTCTATCGCGAAGCGGGCAACTTTACCGCCGACCTCGAGGTCGTGGATGATGCCGGGTACGCGGCGAATGCCTCAGTGACCGTGGACGTGGCCCCGGCGATCGGCGCGAACCCGGCCGAGCGGCTCGTCAACGAAACGTCGACCTGCGGCGCGTCGTCCGGTCCGATCCAGCTCGAGGTCTCGGCGAACGCGTCCGGGGGTTTTCCACCGTACACGTACCTCTGGTCCCTCAGCGACGGCCAGCGGGGGACGGGCGCCTCGATCTTCCTCTCCGAGGGCGTGACCGTCGTCGCCAACCTCACGGTGACCGACGCGCAGGGGAACGTGTTCCACCTGACCTTCACGGTCCGGCCGATCGTCGAAGGGACCAGCAGCCAAGGTCCGTGCCCCGTCGCCCTCTGGAGCGATCCGGCCTTCCTCGTCGCCCTCACGTTGACCGGGGTCGGCGCCGTAGCGTTGGTCGCCGGGGCCGTGTGGGCCCGGCGCCGGCGTGGTAAGCCGGCGGCCCCCGAGTCGTCCGGGGCCCCCCGCTGAGCCCCGACCGCCGGGCCGACGCGAAAAGCAACAAGAAGGAGAACCTCGCCTAGGGGTGAGGAATCGGAGGTTGTGTGCAGGCCCGCCCGAGCGCTTCCGGTGGCCGTCGAGGGTTCGACCTCCTCGACCACCTGCGAGGATTCCTGAGCGACGGGCCCACGCCCATCCTACTGGTCATGGGGCCGGCCGGTTCGGGCAAGAGCACGTTGCTCCAGACGCTGGTCCCGATGCTCCCCGGGCCCAAGGCGTTCATCGCCTATCACGCGGAGGGACAGCCCCCCGACTCGGCCGCCTCCACCGCCGGGATGAACCTGCCGATCTCGCTGGTGCTCATCGACGCCACCCCGGGGGCCCCGCCGGCTTCGGACTCGGCGGACGAGGTCGGGCAGTCGATGTCGTTCGCCCCCGCGACCGCGCGCCAGGAGGAGGCGTTCCCGGAGGCGCTGCGCGAGGTCGAGGGCCGGATCGCGGCCCAGGGTCATGGCCTCGTCGTGGTGGACTCTTGGGACCAGCCCTCGGAGGCCGCCCTGCTCCGCCTGGCGGGGCCGGGCGCGGTCACTCGCCGCCTCCAGGCGAGTGCCGGGGTTCTGCGGGGGCAGTTCGGTCGCTCGGCCGCCCCGATGCTGTTGACCCAGGGCGAGCGCACGGATCCCACGCTGATCTCGATCGCCGACGGGGTGGTCGAACTCGGCTGGGAGCAGGTCGAGGGGTTCGCGCTCCGGGTCGTTACCATCCCCAAGATGCGTCGCTCCCCCGTGCCCGAAACCCGGTACCTCTACACGCTCCAAGGGGGCGTCTTTCGATGCCCGCCCCAGCACCCGCCGGGGTTCCAGCCCCCGATCGCCCCTCCGGACCCCGATCCTGAGCCGGAGGCCGCGGACCTCTTCCCGGGCTCCGTCGCCTTCGCGGACGCCTTCGGTCGTCTGCGGGCCCACTCCGTCACGGGGCTCGAATTCCCGGCCTCGTTACCGAGTCGCGTCGAGTCGGTCTTCCTGCTACCGCTGGTCGCCCACACGCTCAGCACCGGGGGACGGGTCGCCTGGATTCCGGCCCCGACCAGCGGACCGGCCCAGGCGGTCAGCGACCTCGCGAAGATGGTCCCCCGGGACTTCGTCCGCGAGCGTCTCCGCATTGTCACGGCCGGCGCGTCGGAGGAGGGGCTCGGGGAGATGCGTTCGGTGGCCCTCCCCGTGCGCCGGGAAGGGTCGAAGCGCACGGACGTACGCGAACCTGGCGGGCCCTCGGTCGGGCCGATGTTCCCGGACGTGTACGCCTTCCTGCGCGGAACCCCGGAGGGGCGCCCGTCGCTGTTCGTCGTCTCGCTGGACGGGCTGCAGGGGCTGACGGCCGCCGCCGGGATCACGGTCACCCCCGCCACCTTCCCGGTGGTGATCGGAGTGTACGCGCGGCTCCCCCGTTTCCACGGGTTCGGCTTCGGTCGCTCCGAGGACCCGCTGGCTCGCGTGATCATCCCGAACCTCGACACCCACCTGCGGGTCGTCGAGAAGTACGGCCGAAACGTGCTGCTCGGCATCCGCCCCCGAACGACGCCGTTCATCCTGGACTGGACCGACCCGACGGGCCGGTACTCCCTCGTTCCAATCCAGTGAGGACGGGCCGTGACGGACCCGGTCTCGCTCGCGCGAGGGACTTCGACCCGCGTACGCCGACCTCGGATCGGGCCGGGTTGGTTCGGCCCCGCCTATGCCCGGATGATGGCGCGGGACCCGCACGCGCTCGGGACCATCGATCGACAGATCTTGGGGCGACTGGTCGGCCTCGACTCGGCAACGGCGGAGGAGCTCTACGGCGCGCCACGGATGTCCGAGGGGGCCCCTCGGGGCATCCCCTCGCCACTGGTCCGGGCACTGTCCGAGAGAGCCGCCCCACGGGCCCGACCAGCTCGAAACCGCATCCAAGGGGTGGTCCGCCTGGTCCACGCGATGGACTGGGGTGGCGATGAGCACCCCGCACAGTTGCGATTCGGGGGTACCGAGGAGGAGATCATCCTCCGGGGCTCGGCGTGGTGCACGGACCTGGCGCGGGTGACGGTGGCCCTTCTCCGCAGCGCCGGCGTGCCGTCTCGATTCGTGGCGCTCGCCGATCCAGGGCGCCCCTACCACGGACACATGGTCGTCGAGGCGTGGGATGGACGGAGCTGGGGTGCGCTGGATGTCGTCGAAGGTCGGGTGCACAGCGATCCCGAGGGTCGCCCCGCCAGTGCCTGGGACCTGATGCAACATCCGGCGTGGCTCGGGGGGAGGGTGCGCGGACCGTACGACCGGGCGGGCCAGTACGGGGTCGCCGCGATCGGCGATTATCCGCCCCCGCCGTACGGCCCGCGGGCCTTTGCGATTTCCCGGGTATCCCCGTACTATCGTTCGATTCTTGGGATGTCCGACCGGGGCTGGCCCGGCGGACTCCGCTGGCTGCACGGGGAGGACGACGCCGCGACTCGGCCGCGGCGATCGCGGAGCCCGGCTAGGAACGACGGCGACGGGCCGGGGCTCGTAGCCGACGAGAGGGTCGGGCGGCCAGGTCCTCGTCGACGCGGGTGAACGTGTCCTCCCAGTAGGAGCGGAACGGGTCGAGCCAGACCTCGACTTGGCGGAGCGGTTCGCCGGTCAGGCGCAGACGGTGCACCCGGCCGTCGACCGTTCTCGAGACCAGACCGGCTCGCTCGAGGATTTGGAGATGCTTCGAGACCGCGGGGAGGCTCATCTGGAAGGGACGCGCGAGTTCCGTCACCGCGGCCGGTCCGAGCGTCAATCGCGCCAGCACCCGACGCCGGGTCGGATCGGCCAGGGCGTGGAAGAGATCGTCGAGCCGGTCCGACCGCCGTCGAGCTGTGGCCGAACCGCGCGTCATCCCGGATCCCCCGCCCCAACATTAAACCAAATGGTTAAGTATGTACCGTACGTGCCGGGACGGGGGCTTCCCCCGGTGAGAGAGATGTGTAATCCCGTGCATCACGAGGTCGACCTCCACGCGACGCCGAAAAAGGTCTAC
>JASHXS010000023.1 GCA_030043405.1 Thermoplasmata archaeon
GGGGCCCGAGCGGTCGTCGACGCGGCGGCCGACCAGCGGGGGATACCGCTGTGGTGGCTCGACCGGGAGGTCACCGTCGGCGACCGATCCCTCTCCGACGCGGGCCAGCGTTTCGACGTCCACCTGCCCGGCGTCGACGTGCCGGGGGTTCGCCTGCCCCTCTGGGGGACCTTCCAGGCCACGAACGCGGCGCTGGCCACCGCCGCCTCCGCTCGTCTGCTCACCTCGCTCGGCCGGACCCTCGTCCCCACCCAGGTGCGGAAGGGACTGCTCGGCGTTCGCTGGCCCGGTCGTCTCGAGCCGGTGGGCCGCCGGCCGGACCTCTACTACGACGTGGCCCATACGCCCGAGAGTGCCCGGGCGGTCGCGGAGAGCCTGGGCGAGATGTTCCCGCTCGCCGACCCCGACGAGAGCGCGGTCGTCTTTGGGGTCCTCCGAGGGAAGGACATCGACCGCATCCTGGACGCCTTCACGCCGCTGGCGCGGACCCTCGTCGTCGTGCCGGTCCGCTCGGAACGGTCCGTTCGACCGGCCGAGATCCGGGCCCACGCCGTGGGTCGGTTCCCCCGAATCGTAGAGGCTCGGACGGCCGAGGAAGGGGTCCGACTGGGGCGGGCCGCCACCGGTCCGGAGGGATTCACGCTCGTGGTCGGCAGCGACTACCTGGTCGGCGAGTTGCTGCGGGAGGAGGACTCGGACGAGCCGGACCTGTCCGACCCGGGCGTCGAGGGACGCGAGGACCGCCGATGAACGGCCGCGACTTTCCGTGGGAGACCCTCCTCGACCGTCTGAGCGCCTTCTACCGGACCGGGGATTGGCGGGTCCCGTACCTGCGCGACCATGCCGAGGACCCCTTCCAGGTGCTCATCGGTACCGTCCTCTCGCAACGGACGCGCGATGAGGCGACGGACGTGGCGAGCGCCCAGCTCTTCGCGAAGTACCCGGACCCGGATTCGCTGGCCCGAGCGCCGGTGGCCGAAGTGGAGCGGCTCATCCGCCGCACCGGCTTCTACCACACCAAGGCGCGGGTCATCCGCGAAGTCGCCGCCCAGATCCGCGACACGTACGGCGGGGTCGTCCCCCGGTCGTTTGCGGAGTTGACGGCTCTCCAGGGGGTCGGCCCGAAGACGGCCAACTGCGTCCTGGTCTTCGGGTACGGCATCCCGGCCATCCCGGTGGACACCCACGTCCATCGGATCGCCAACCGTCTCGGCGTGGTCCGCACGCGAACCCCCGAGGAGACCGAGCGCCGGCTGGCCGCCGAGGTCGACCCGAAGTACTGGATCCCGTTCAACCCACTCCTCGTCCAGCACGGGCAGAACATCTGCCGACCCATCGGCCCGAGATGCCCGGAGTGCCCGATCGCGGACATCTGCGCGACGGGGCAGGCGCTCAGGGAGGGTCGGGACCCGCCCCGGCCGGCCGACCGTCCGCGACGGCCGGCGTCGGGGGGAGCGCGAGGAGGGCGACCAGGAACGCCGCCACGAGGGCGGCGAGCAGCCACCACGCGACGGCGTACGACCGGACGGAGACCACCCAGCCGAAGAGGGCGGACACGGCGGCGCCGCCCGCGAGCTGGAAGGAGTTGAAGAGCCCGATCGCGAGCGGGACCTCGCGCGCGGGGAGCCCCGACCAGTAGTGCGGGATGACGTACATCACCGCGTAGACGAGGCCGTACGCGAAGGCGAAGACGGCCCCCACGCCGGCGGCGGCCCACACCCCCGCGTACGGGAGCGCGAGCAGCACCGCCCCCCCGGCCAGCGTGGCGACGGCCAGCTGGGTGCGGTGGTTTCGGTACCGTTCGGCGAGCGATCCGCCGACCGGTCCACCGAAGACGCTGGGCAGGACGAACATGATGCCGACGGCCCCGGCGACGAGGGCGGACCAACCCAGCAGCGACTCGCCGTACGGCACCACGAACTGCGACGTGGCGAACGTCGCGCCCTCCAGCCCGATGAACGCCAGCCCGACCGCCCACACCGCGCGGAGGCGGAAGGCGGCCGGTACCCCGCTCGGCGGGGGCACCGGGTCCCGTGCGCCGGCCGCCGATGGGATGAGAACGGCGCCCAGCCCCGTGACGACTCCCAACAGGATCCCCCCGGTCGCGAGCGCCAGGCGCCAACCGACGACCGGCACGAGCACGGAGCTCCCCAGGAGGCCCAGGGCCGCCCCCAGGCTGAAGGCGGAACTGAAGACGCCGACCGGCACGCCGCGTCGCCCCTCCGGATAGAGGCTCGCGACCAGACCGATCGCGGGGGAGAAGAACAGCCCGGCCCCGACGCCGGCGAGGGTACGGAGGGCGAGGAGCACGACGAACGACGGCGCCACGGCGCTCAGGATCGCGCCGATCGCGAGCAGGGTGGCCCCCAGGACCGAGATCGATCGGGCCCCGAATCGGCGGGCGAGGAGACCCGCCGGCACCTGGAACAGGCCGGCCCCCGCCAGGAAGGCCGCGATCAGGAGCCCCCAGTCGGCGGGCCCCACTTGGAAGGTCGTGCCGATGGA
>JASHXS010000158.1 GCA_030043405.1 Thermoplasmata archaeon
CGGGGATCCCCTCCTGCTCGAGCCAGTGTTCCAGCGACCGGGAGCTGGTCCGGTGGTGCGGCTTGGTCGTGCCGCGGACCACGACCCCGCGGACCTGTACCTCCTCGCTCTCGAGGTACGGCAGGCCGTCGCGGTCCCGAGCGCCGGCCGGCGGCACGCCGTAGTTGCCGATCAGGGGGTACGTGAAGGTCAGGATCTGGCCCCGGAACGAGGCATCCGTCAGGGACTCCGGGTATCCGACCATGCCGGTCGTGAAGACGACCTCGCCGACCCGGCGCCCCGGGGCGCCGAATCCGGGCCCGTCGAATCGCAGGCCATTCTCGAGAAATAGGGTCCCCCCGAGCCGGTCCTGCTCGGCGTGGGACGCCACGGGTGTCTGGAACCCGGAGCGAAGGAGGAGGTGCTCGCGGCTTAAGATTTGCCGGCGCGCGACCCCGTCGCAGGCTCGACGACGGGGTCGAAGGAGCTCTGAGGAGGAGCCGAGACGCCGCTCTCAGTAGCCGACGGTGAAACGTCGCCGGTGGAACCTCGGCCGCTCCACTTCGTCCACGACCGCGACCGCCAGGTCGGCCACGGAGATTCGCGAGACGCCATGGGCCCCGACCACGGGCGCGTCCGTTCCGACCCGGTACACCGCGGTCCGGGGTCCGTCCTCGAGCTGGACCGCGGGCGAGACCACCGCCCAGTCGAGTACGCGTTCCTGTTGGAACAGGCGAAGGGTTTCGCGCGCTGCGAGTCCCGCGGCTCGGTAAGTCCGGGGGAACTCGGGCGTATCCACGAGTTGGAGACCGGGGGCCACGAACAGGCTGCCGGCGCCCCCGATCCAGATGATCCGCGAGGCTTCGCTCGTCCGGGCCGCCGCCAGGATCGAGCGGGCCCCTCGGAGGTAGTCGTCGTAGATGTCCGGGTCCTTCCATCCCGGATTGAAGGCGGAGACGAGGGCGTCCTGGCCGGCCAGCACGCGAACGAGCTCGTCCGAGCGGGTCACGTCGAGGGAGATGGAGTGGAGGCCGGCCCGGGGAGATGCCCGCTCGGCGTGCCGGGAGATTCCCGTCACCTCGTGATGCCGCTCGAGCGCCTCGGCGACGAGCTGGGAACCGACGCGCCCCGTCGATCCGATGACCGTGACGCGCACCCCGCTCGGCCTCCCTGCTCGGAGCGGCTTCCGACGAGGGGCCCGGGCGTATAGTCGATTCGGCCGGCGCGGGCGCCTTCGGCAACCCTATAGTGGCCCGTCGGCTCCTTTGGGCGGGATGCTCGTCGACTCCGTCGGACGGGAAGTAACCGACATCCGGATCAGCGTGACCAAGCGCTGCAACTTCGGGTGCGTCTACTGCCACGACGAGGGGCTGGGACCGGTCGCCAAGCCCCGGGCCCTCCACGAGGAGGAGATGAGCCCGCTCGAAGTGGAGCGGCTCGTCCGCGTCGCTCGAGAGTTCGACATCCACTCGGTGAAGTTCACCGGCGGCGAACCGCTGGTACGCCCGGATCTCGAGGAGATCATCGCCCGGACCGTCGTCCACCTGGACGACGTCTCGCTCACGACCAACGGCTCCATGCTCGAAGGGCGGGCCGAGCGACTGCGGAACGCCGGGCTGAAGCGCGTCAACGTGTCCGTCGACTCCCTCGACCCCACCGCCTTCCAGGAGATCCGGCGTGGGGCGCTCGCGCCGGTCCTGCGGGGCGTCCAGGCGGCGCTCGAGGTCGGTCTCAAACCCGTCAAACTCAACATGGTGGTGTTCCGGCCGACGCTGCCGCACATCCCCGAGCTGATCGACTTCGCGAGCCGGACCGACGGACTCCGGGTCCAACTCATCCAGTTCATGCCCGAGCTCGTGGGCCCGAAGGACTGGTCCGTGGACATGGATGCCGTGAAAGGGTGGCTCGAGCGTCGGGCCGACCGGGTTCTCGTCCGCGAGATGCATCACCGCCGGATCTATCTCTTCCGGGGGGCCGAAGTCGAGGTCGTCGATCCGGTGTACAACCCGGAATTCTGTATGCACTGCCACCGGATCCGGGTGACCCACAAGGGGGAGCTCAAGGGGTGCCTCAACCGGAACGACGACCTCGTCCCGACCCGGGGCCTCGACGATGCAGGGCTCCGGGACGCCTTCCGTTCCGTGGTCGCCCGGCGCGTCCCGTATTATGGGGGGTACCTCCAGGACTACCCCACCCGATCCTCCCCAGGCGGACTCGTCCAGATCCTCCCCGAGGCATCGCCGTTCTCGCGCTCTACCTGAGCCGTTTGGCCCGAAGCGGCGGCCATAGACTCCGTCCCTCCGCGCCGGGCTACGTACCCAAACCGCAGGCGGGGGGCCGGGTGGTCATCGACATGGGACCCCCGACGTGGTGGGATGCTCCCGGCGGGATTCGAACCCACGTTACCGCGTCGAAGGCGCGGAATCCTTGACCGGACTAGACTACGGGAGCGCCCCGATGTGTCGGGGGCGAGCAGGTCACGTCCCTGCTATGGAACTTTCGGGCGGGCCGGCCCCTCACTTCTTGGCCGACCGGCCCGACGAAGAACTCTCCAGCACGTACGGCTTGAACGGGTGCCGGGGCAGGTACTCCGACCGCCGCTGCCCGGTGAGCGCGTAGATCGTCTTCTCCCCGACCTTGCAGGCGTTGTCGGCGATCCGCTCGAAGTGGCGCGCGACGAGCAGGTCGCCCATCAGCCGCTGGACCCCCTCCGGGTTCTCCCGGATCAGGGCGAGGATGCGCTTGTTGGCGTCCCGGTGCATCATGTCCACCTCGTCGTCGCGCTTGAACAGCTCGCGCGCGAGATCGACCCGGTCGTGGTCGAGGGCGTCGATCGCCTGCTGGACCATCGACTCGACGACCTCGTCCATTCGCCCGAGCAGGGCGGACAGTTCGTTCGACTCGCCGTCGGTCGACTCGGTGGTGATGCGGGCCATGTCGAACCCGAGACGGCCCACCCGGTCCAGGTGGGTCGTGATCTTGAGGAGCGCGGCCGCGGTCCGGAGGTCGCCGGCGGTCGGCTGACGCAAGACGAGGAAGGCGATGGCGGCATGCTCCATGTCCTCGTCGTAGCGGTCGAGTTGGGTGTCCCGGTCCAGAACGCCCTGCGCCGACTTGAGGTTCCCGTCGTTGAAGGCCCGCCAGCCGTCGTGGACCATCCCGAGCGCCCAGGCGCCCATCTTGACCGCGCGGTCCTTGAGATGACGGACCTCGAGGTCGTAGCCGCGGGGCGCTCCGGTACTGGCGAGCGGGTCCCCGCTCATCCGAACCTCCCGGTGATGTACGCCTCGGTCAGGTGGTCCTTCGGGCGCTCGAAGATCTGTTCGGTGGGGCCGAACTCGACCAGCTTGCCGAGGTAGAGGAACGCCGTGTAGTCCGCGACTCGGGCCGCTTGCTGCATGTTGTGCGTCACGATGACCACCGTGTAGTCGTTCTTCAACTGGCCGATGAGGTCCTCGATCTTCGCGGTCGCGATGGGGTCGAGGGCCGAGCACGGCTCGTCCATCAGGATCACCTCGGGGTCGGCGGCGAGGGCCCGGGCGATGCACAGTCGCTGCTGTTGCCCGCCGGAGAGCGAGGTGGCCGGGGCGTCGACCCGGTCCTTCACTTCGTCCCACAACGCCGCGTGCTTGAGGGAGTTGATCACGACCTGGTCGGTCTCCTCCCGCGAGGGACGTCCGTTGAACCGGAGCGGGGCGGAGACGTTGTTGTAGATGGACATCGTGGCGAACGGGTTGGGTTTCTGGAAGACCATCCCCACCCGGCGGCGGACGAAGGTCGGGTCGAGACCATACAGGTCCTCCCCGTCCAGGAGCACCTTCCCCTCCACCCGAGTGCGGGGCGCCGTTTCGTGCATGCGGTTGAGACAGCGGATCAAGGTCGACTTGCCGCACCCCGACGGGCCGATGATCGC
>JASHXS010000159.1 GCA_030043405.1 Thermoplasmata archaeon
CTCCTTCGTAGCCGCGACCCCCGCCGACGTGAAGCGGGCGATCGACGCAGCGCACCTCGCCTTCCCGGCCTGGCGCGACACTCCGGCCCCGAAGCGGGGCGGGATCCTCCTCGACGCGGCGCGCATCCTCAAGGACCGGAAGTCCGAGGTCGGTCGGGTCGTGACCCAGGAGATGGGCAAGGTCATCGCCGAGGGACTGGGCGACGTCCAGGAGTCCATCGACTTCATCGAGTACATGGCGGGCGAGGGCCGCCGGCTGCTCGGCGAGACGGTCCCGTCGGAGCTCCACTCGAAGTTCTGCCTGACGGTCCGCCAGCCGAAGGGGGTGGTGGGGTGCATCACGCCCTGGAACTTCCCCACCGCGATCCCGAACTGGAAGATCGCGGCCGCCCTCATCACCGGCAACACGATCGTGTTCAAGCCGGCGTCGAACACCGCGCGGTGCGCCGCGGAGGTCGTCCGCGTCTACGAGGCCGCCGGCGTGCCGCCCGGAGTGCTGAATCTCGTGACCGGCTCGGGGGGTGTCGTCGGGAAGGCGCTAGTCGAGGACCCGCGGGTCCGGGCAATCTCCTTCACGGGCGGCGTCGAGACCGGCCGCGACGTCTACGTGCGCGGCGCCCAGCAGCTCAAGATGGTCCACCTCGAGCTCGGCGGCAAGAACCCGCTCATCGTGATGGACGACGCGAACCTCCCGCTAGCGCTGGACGGCGTGCTGTTCGCGGCGTTCGGCACGAGCGGACAGCGGTGCACCGCGACGAGCCGGCTCCTCCTGCACGAAAAGGTGTACGATCAGTTCCTCTCGATGCTCGTCCAGCGATTGAAGTCGTTCCCCGTCGGCGACCCGCTCGACCCGTCCATCGGGATGGGGCCGGTGGCGTCGGCAGACCAGGAGAAGAAGATCCTGGAGTACATCGAGATCGGCAAGAAGGAGGCGAAGCTCCTCGTCGGCGGCGAGAAGCTGAAGGGGGGCGCCTACGACCAGGGGTACTTCATCGCCCCGACGATCTTCGAGACCCGACACGGGACCCGCATCTCCAAGGAGGAGATCTTCGGGCCGGTGCTCTCCGTGATCAAGGTGCCCGACTACGGCGAGGCCGTCCGGATCGCGAACGACGTCGATTACGGACTGTCGTCCGCCATCTACACCCGCGACGTCAACCGGGCGTTCCGGGCCGTGGAGGACCTGGAGGCCGGGATCACGTACATCAACGCCCCGACCATCGGCGCCGAAGTGCAGCTCCCCTTCGGTGGGATCAAGAACACCGGGAACGGAGGTCGCGAGGCCGGGACCGTGGCGATCGAGGAATTCACCGAGGTCAAGACGGTCTTCGTCGACTTCTCCGACAAGCTCCAGAAGGCGCAGATCGACACCGAGTAGACCGATGACCGGGTTCCGCGGGACGGACGAACAACTCGACCGCGAGATCGCCGCCATCGAGGGGATGGCGCGCGTGCGCGTCCGGCGGGTCGCCACGGAACTGCGGGAGCTCGACCGGGACCTCCGGGAACTGAAGCGCGAGCGAGCGCGGCGCCGCGCCGAAAGCGCGACGCCCGTCGGGGCCGAGACTCCCATCGAAGAGGCGGCCTGAGCAGGGCCCCAGACCCCGGTGGACCGGAGGGGCTCGAAGTGGGCTCCCCGTTCGCTAGAAGGGTCCCGTCCGGCCGGGGTTGTCGAAGTTGGTCAGGAGCAACTGCCCCCGCGACCGGGGCCGTCCCACCGGGGCGATGAGCGGGTCCTCCTCCAGGGCCGGCATCGTGTCGGAGATCGGGACGTCGACCAGGATCTCCCGCGTTCGACCGCCCCGGCCCCGCGAGACGATGGTGGCGCGGATCAGACCCAACGACTCGAGCTCGGACACATAGTTCGAGATGGAGCGGGCGTGCAGGGGCTGGAGACCGAGGCGCTCCGCGAGGCGACGGTAGGCGTCGTACACCTCGCCCGTCAGCACGCCGTTCCGCCGGCGCTCGCACGCCTGGAGGATGGCGTACAGCAGCACCTTGCAGTGCGGGGGCAGCGTCCGGCAGCAGTCGAGGATGATGTCCTGCTCGAGCCGGTTCTTGGCCTTCACGACGTGGTCCGGGGTGATCCGCTTGGCGCGGTCCCGTTCGGCCATCTCGGCCGCGAGGCGGAGCAAGGCCAGGGCCCGCCGAGCGTCCCCGTTCTCGAGGGCGGCGTAGGCGGCGCACCGCTCGACGACCCCCGGGTCGACCGTCCCGTCGCGGAACGCCTCCTTCGCGCGGTCCCGGAGAATGTCCTGGAGCTGGAGGGCGTCGTACGGCGGGAAGAGGATCTTCTCCTCGTTGAGGCGACTCCGAACGCGGGCGTCGAGGTGATTCGTGAACTTGAGGTCGTTCGAGATGCCGAGCAGGACGAGTCGGGCGAGCTCGAGCTCGGTGTTCAGTTGGCTGAGGGTGTAGAGCACGCTGTCCCCGGAGCGTGCGACGAGCCGATCGATCTCGTCGAGCACGAGGATGACCGTGCCGCCCTTCGAGTCGAGGAGTCGGCGCATCCCGGCCTGGACGCGGTCGAGGGACCACCCGGTCGGGATCCGGTCGGCGTCGCCCTTCGCGAACGTGTTGCCGATCGTCTGCAGGAGCCCGTAGGGCGTGTCGATGTTGCCGCAGTTGACGTAGATGAACGTGATGTGGCTCGCGAGCTCCGTGCGCCGGGTCACGTCTTGACGGACCTGCGCGACCACGGCGGTCTTCCCGGTGCCGATCTTCCCGTAGATGAGCAGGTTCGACGGAATGTCCCCCCGGAGCGCCGGGGCGAGGACCTCCGCCACCTGCCGGATCTGTTGCTCGCGGTGCGGTAGGCGGCTCGGCATGTAGGAGTCGCGCAGCACCTCTCGACTCCCGCGATACAACTCGCTCTTCGACTCGAGGATCGAGTCGAGGAAGCCGCTCGCGGTGGAGGGGGAGGCCGGCGGAGGGGCGACGCCCCCCATCACGGGGGCCGTCGCCGGACCTCCGCCGGCCGGGCGGTCACTGACGGGGGCGACCGCCATGGGTAGAGGGGCCGAGGGGCCAGTCCGCTCCTGCGGTTCGGAGGACCTGTGGTCGGGAGCAGATGACACGTCGACGCCTTCCCGGGCCTCGGGCGGGCATCGCAGGAACGCGTGCCATATCTACCTTTGCTACAATTTCGTCGGCGTCTGACGTCGCGCGACGTTCGTCGCCGATTTCCGGGGTTGGAGACCCCTGGAATTGCGACCGAACTCATTTGAAGTGGGGCTTCCTCGCGCCGGAGGATGTCCGGCTACGGCGCGGCCCACTCCGGCCCTCACGTGAAGCACCCGGGAGGGCCGATCAACGTGCCGTGGGTGATCCTGGCGGCCGTCCTCATCGGGATCGGGCTGACGGTCGTGGCGTATTGGCTCTACACGTTCGACCTGTACTATACCTTCGGCATCGCGTTCGTCGTCGCCGGCGGTCTCATGCTGTTCGACGAACGGGCCGGCGCCGACCACGCGTAGGTCGGAAGCTTTCCATGTCGGCCTCGCCGACGCCCCCTCGCCCGATGATCGTCAAGCTCGGCGGGAGCGTGATCACCCGGAAGAACGAGGTCGAGCGGACGCGCCCGAAGGTACTGCATCGGTTGGCCCAAGAACTCGCGTCGGCCGGCGACCGTCCGCTGGTCGTGCTCCACGGGGCCGGCTCGTTCGGCCACCCTGGCGCCCAGAAGTTCGGACTCGCCCGAGCACCGGACCCGGGAGGCTCGGCGACCCGTCGGGCCCGGGGGGCGTCGATCGTGGCCGCCGAGGTCCGTCGCCTCCACCTCGCGGTCCTTCGGGACCTGGTCGAAGCGGGTCTCTCGGTCGCCTCGGTCCCGATCGCCACCCATGCCGTCAATCGGGAAGGGCAGCTCGACTCGCTCGACCTGGCCCCGTTCCGCGCGGTCCTGGATGCCGGTCGCGTGCCCGTATCCTTCGGCGACGTCGTGCCCGACCGCGCCTGGGGTTGGTCGATCCTGAGCGCGGACCGGATCGCCGTCTCGCTGGCCTCCTTCCTCCCCGCGAGCCGGGTCCTGTTCGTCAGCGACGTCCCGGGGATCCTCGGGGAGCGGGGACCCGGTCGACCGCGGATCGTGTCGGAAGTCACGCCGGCGGTGGTCGACGGGCTGCGGCCGCGCGCCGCGGGACCCGACGTCACCGGCGGCATCCGGGGCAAGGCCGAGGCGATGCTCGCCATCGCCGGTGTCGGCGTGGACGCAGCCCTTATTAGCGGACTCAAGGATGGAGAACTCTCGCGCGCCGTGCGAGGGGATTCCGTCTACGGGAGCTGGGCCCACGCGCGAGTCTCCGACCCCGGCCGACCCGTCGGGGATCGACCTTAGTCATCGGAAAGCTGAGCACGTCAAGGTCGTTCTGGGCCAGAAGGTCGAAGGCCGGTACCGATACTGGGACGACATCCAGCTGGTCCACCGGGCCCTCCCGGGGATCGATTTCGACGAGGTCGACCCGTCCACCACCCTGTTGGGCCACCGGCTGGCCGCCCCGCTCGTCATCACGGGGATGACGGGTGGGTTTCCGGACGCGAAGAAGATCAACGAGAACCTCGCCCGGGCCGCGGCGGAAGTGGGCGTCGCGATGGGCGTGGGGAGCGAGCGGGCGGCGGTGGTCAAGGGCCAGTACCCCGAGAGCTACTCGGTCGTGGCCCAGTATCCGGTCCCGCTCAAGTTCGCCAACATCGGCGCCCCGCAGGTGATCCCGCAGGGTCCGGGGGACTCCGTCATCGGCTCCGACGAGGTTCGTCGGGCGCTGGAGCTGATCCACGCCGACGTCCTAGCGATCCATCTCAACTTTCTGCAGGAAATGGTCCAGCCGGAAGGGGACCGGAAGGCGCGGGGGGTGCTGGATCGGATCGGGGCGCTGGCGGCCGAGTATCCGGTGCTCGTCAAGGAGACGGGCGCCGGGATCTCCCGGGCGGTCGCCGAAGAGCTGCGCGACCGGAAGGTGCGGGCCTTCGACGTCAGCGGGACCGGCGGGACTTCCTTCGCGGCGGTCGAGCACTATCGTGCCCTCGATCAGGGGGCGGTGCGCGAGGCGCGGGTCGGGAAGACGTTCTGGGACTGGGGCATCCCGTCGCCGGTCTCGGTCGTTCAGCTCGTCCCCCTGGGCCTTCCCGTGGTCGCGAGCGGCGGCATCCGTTCCGGCCTCGACGTCGCCCGGGCCGTCGCGCTGGGCGCGGCGGCGGCGGGGACGGCGGGTGGCGTGCTCCGGGCCGCCTCGCAGGGATACGCCGAGACCCGCCAGGAGCTCGAACACATCGTCCACGAGCTGAAGGTCGCGATGTTCCTGACCGGCTCGCGCACGGTCGCGGAGCTCCAGCGCGCCCCGCACGTCATCACCGGGGAGAGCCGTCAGTGGCTGCTCTGAGCCCCGCGCCGCCCCCGACTCCCGAGGAGATCCATCGGACCAAGCTCGCGACGTGGCGAGCCGCCGGTGGCGGGCCGCTGCCCACCAACGCGGACTGGGTCGCTTCGTTGCCCGTGGAGGCCCAAGCCCGGTACGCGGGCGCGGTCCGCCGGAAGCCCTCCCGCACCCTCTCGGGCGTCGCGATCGTGGCCGTGATGACGGCGCCGGCCCGCTGTCCCCACGGTCGATGCACCTACTGCCCCGGCGGGGTCGAGAACGCGAGTCCGCAGAGCTACACCGGCGAGGAGCCGAGCGCCCTCCGCGGCGCCCAGCTCCACTGGGATTCCGAGGCGATCACCCGACAGCGTCTCGAGACCCTCGAGGCGATCGGCCACTCGACCAGCAAGGTGGAGGTGATCGTGATGGGCGGGACGTTCCCCGCTCGCCCCAGAGGGTTCCAGGAGGGGGTGCTCCAGGGGATCTATGACGGGTTGAACGGGGGCCGTTCCGACTCCCTCCCCGCCGCGATCGAGCGGAACGAGACCGCCCCGCATCGGATGGTGGGCCTCACCGTGGAAACGCGGCCGGACTGGTGTGACGGCCGGGTCCTCCCCTTCCTCCTGGACGCCGGCGTCACGCGCGTCGAAGTGGGGGTGGAGTGCCTGCGCGACGAGGTGCTGGAGCAGGTCGGCCGCGCCCACGGAGTCGGGGACGTCGCTCTCGCCAGCCGCGAGACCCGGGACCGGGGGCTCAAGGTCGGGTACCACCTCATGCTGGGGCTGCCGGGCATGGATCCGGAGCGGGACCTCGCCGATTTCCGCCGGCTCTTCGAGGAGGCCGCGTTTCGTCCGGACTTCCTGAAGATCTACCCCACCCTGGTGCTGCCCGGGACGCCGCTCTACGAAGACTGGAAAGCCGGGCGGTACCGCCCGTACGATACGGAGACGGCGGCGGGATTGCTCGCGGAGATGAAGGCGATCCTCCCCCCGTGGGTCCGCATCCAGCGGATCCAGCGCGACATCCCCTCCCGGTTGATCGCCGACGGGGTCCGGACCAGCAACGTCCGGGAACTGGCTCTCAGCCGGCTGCGACAGAAGGGACTCCACTGTCGTTGCTTGCGCTGCCGCGAAGCCGGCCGCCGGGCGACGCCGGACGCTTCCCAACTCCAGCCGCTGGAGTCCCACTACGAGGCCTCCGGGGGACGCGAGGTGTTCCTCTCGTTCGAGGACCCCACGACGGACACGGTGGCCGCGTTCCTGCGACTCCGCTTCCCGTCACCGCACACCCCCGGTGGCCTGACCGACCCCGTGATCCGCGAGCTCAAGGTGGTCGGCCGCGAAGTGCCCGTGGGGGGAGGGGCGGCGGTCGGACAGTTCCAGCACCGGGGGCTGGGCCGCGCGCTACTGGATCGAGCCGAGGCGACCGCCCGGGCCGAAGGGTTCGGCCGGGTCTTCGTGACCAGCGCGGTCGGCACTCGGGAGTACTATCGACGCCATGGGTACGACCGGGAGGGTCCGCTCATGTCCAAGCCCCTCGGACGGTCGGCGGGCTGACCCCCTGTTTCGACCCGCGTCGGAAAGCTTTACGTGGCACCGGCCGGGAGGGGGGCCATGCCGGGTCGAGGGGGCGACGAGACGACGGCCGTCAGTTTCGCCCGACATCGCTGCCGCTGCGGCCACTTCCCGACCGACCACATGACCGTCCAGCCGATCGGGACGAGCGGCAACTTCCGGCTCGACCCATCGGGCCCGTGCGCGATCTGCGGCGAATCCGCCTGCCGACACTACACCCCGGGCCCCGTGGGTGCGGCCCCGGCTCAGCCGTAGGCCGCCTTGAGCAGGTAGTCCTTCAGCCGGTGCAGCCGGTCGTCCCACAGGTGGAAGTGCCACGACCGGGCGTCCTCCCAGGCCGCCCCGCTCCCCCATCCCCGGTGCTCCAGGGTGATGTCGATCCCCTCCGGGGACTCCTGGAGCCGAACGTAGACGTCCGTCTGCAGGGAGGGTTGGTTCATGAGGGAGGCGAACTCGGGCGGCGACGCCCACGAGAAGCCGATGTCGAGGTCGGGGGTGATCTCGCGCACCTGACCCCGACTCTCGAAGGCGACGGGCTCCTTCCAGCCGAGGCGGTACACCCCGCCGACCTTCGGCTCCACTTCCGCGGCGTCAGCGAGCCAACCGGTGATCTGTTTCGGGTCGGTGAACGCCGCGAAGATCATCGGAATCGGGAGCGGGACCGTGACCTGGATGAGGATGGGGTCCAGCGCGTCGTCCACGGCTTCCCGCTCCGGCGTCGCGGACTAAAGGCTTTCCGAACGGCCCGGACGGCGCGCTCGGGTGGACCGGGGCCGACCGCGACGACGGGCATGGGGGCGGGTCGCCGCTCGCGGCGCGATGTACGCATCGACCTCGACCTCGACCAGCAACTCCGGGTCGACGAGCCGCCGAACTTCGACCATGGTCGCGGCGGGCCGGATGGCCCCGAACCGTTCGCCGTGCGCCCGGCCGTACTCCTCCCAGCGTCCGATGTCCGTCACGAACATCCGCGTCCGCACGACGTCCTCCATCG
>JASHXS010000160.1 GCA_030043405.1 Thermoplasmata archaeon
ATCTCGGTGAACTTCGGGGTCGACTAGGCCCCTTCGTCGTCCGTCCCCGAGATGGGGTGCGGGCCGGGGGTCCCCGGTGGGACCGGATGGCCCAACGCCGGACCGCCGGGCGAGCGCCAGGCGGCGGCGGTGCGAGGTTGCGGACCGGTTCGGGCGGCGGCGTGCTCGGGAGAGCCGTCGAGCGTCTCGAGCGCGTCCTCGAAAGCGACGAGCCCCCGCTCCAGGAGCTCGTCTTCGATCACGAGAGGCGACATGAATCGCAGGACCTGGTCCCAGGCGCCCGAGGTGTGCATCAGGACCCCCCGCGCGAAGAGGGCCGAGCGCATCGCCTTCGCGCGGTCGCCCCAAGGCTGGCGGCTCGCCCGGTTCTGGACGAACTCGACACCGATCATGAACCCCTTGCCCCGTACGTCGCCGATCGAGGGGTGGTGGGCGGCCATGCCCCGGAACCGCTCGACGACCGCCGCCCCGCGCCGGGCGGTGCGGGGAAGGAGGTCCCCCTCGCGGAGTACGCGCAGGACCTCGGTCCCGACCGCGAGTGCGAGCGGATTCCCGCGATACGTGCCGATATGGAACCCCCGGGGGAGCTCAGGAACCAGGTCCTCCCGGTAGGCGACCATGGAGACGGGGATGCCGCCCCCGATTGTCTTCGCGATGCAGAGGAGGTCCGGGGTGACGTCCGCGTGCTCAACGGCCCACATGCGACCGGTCCGTCCGAGCCCGGTCTGGACCTCGTCGGCGATCAGGAGGAGGTCGTGCCGGTCGCAGAACTCGCGCAGCGACGGCAAGAAGTCGTCCGGAGGCACTACGTACCCGCCCTCGCCCAGGATCGGCTCCACCAGCACGGCCGAGAGCTGGTCCGCCCCGGACGACGGGTCGTTGACGAGGTGCTCTAGGTAGGCGATGGTGCCCGCCGACCCTTCGTCGGCCCCCAGGACCGGCCGGTACGGGTCGGGATACGGGACCCGAACGATGTGGCTGCCACCGAACGGGGTGGTTGAGTGGTAGCGGCTGCCGCTCGTGAGGTGGACGGCGCCGCCGTGGACCCCGTGGTAGGCTCCGGAGAAGGCGATGGTCCCATGGCGGCCCTTCGCGAAATCCGCGAGCTGGACGGCAGTCTCGACGGCATCCCCGCCGGTGACGGTGAAGAAGATCCGGGCGTGGTTCCGAAGACCGCCGGGGAGCGCTCCCTCCAGTTCCTGGAGGAATCGGACCCGCGCCTCGGTGGGGAGCTCGAGCGCGTGCCAGACTTCCCGGCTCTGGGCCTCGAGCGCCGCGACGAGGCGCGGATGTCGGTGCCCCAAGTTGAGGACGGAGATACCGGCAACCCAATCGATGTAGCGATTGCCATCGACGTCTTCCACCGTGGCTCCCCGAGCCGAGCGGATCGCCATCGGGAAGTAGTGGGAGTAGGACACGGCGTCCGTCTCCCAGCGCCCCTGCTCCTGCAGCAGCTCCCGAGAGCGGGGGCCGGGCGGCGGATGCAGGATCCGGGGCGCGTCGAGGTAGCTACCGGTCTCCGACGGATCGGCCACGGAAACCCCCTCCGGTTACGGAACCCGGCCATATCACGCCTCTGAGGTCATCGGACGGGTTATGGGGGGGTTCGCGGTCCCGGCGCCAACGTGACACCGAACGTACCCTCGCGGCATTTCGACGTCCACCTCCACCTGTCCCAGTGGTGGCCCGACCTGGCCCACACCGGATACCGCCCGGACATCGACTACACCGTGCGGGGCCTGCTCGCCGAGATGGACGCCGCCGGCATCGGCTCCGGGCTCCTGCTCCCCGTCTTCGAGGGTCCGTCGCCGGCCCAGTCGCTCGAGGAGGCCGTCGCCCACGCGCGCACCAGTCGCGGGCGACTACGCCCGGTCGCGACGGTCTTTCCCGGACCCGGGAAGTCCGTGGTCGAAGAGGTGGTGGCGACGTGGGACGCGGTTCCCGAACTGGCGGCGATCAAGCTCTTCCCCGGTTACCACCCGTTCTATCCCCACGACCCGGCGCTGGCGCCGGTGTATGAGTACGCCGCGAAGAGGAAGCTGCCCGTCATGATCCATCAGGGCGATACGCTGGCCCGGAACGGCCTGCTGAAGTTCGCCCGACCGATCGAGGTCGACGAGGTCGCCGTCCAGTACCGGGACGTCCGCTTCGTCCTCTGCCACTTCGGGAACCCGTGGGTCGAGGAGGCGGCGGAGCTCGTCTACAAGAACGAGAACGTCTACGCGGACACCTCCGGTCTCCTCGCGCACCCGAGTTCCCCGTACTTCGACCGGGGCATTGCGCGGGCCCGGACCGTGTTGCAGGGCGCGGTCGACACGATCGGCTCGGCCGACCGGATCCTGTACGGCTCGGACTGGCCGCTCGAGGCGCTGGGCACGGCGCTGGAGCTGATCGAGCGGCTGACGATCACCGGTCCGGACAAGCGGAAGATCCTGGGGGAGAACGCGCAACGACTCTACCCGCCCCCGCCGAGCGGCCCCCCGGCGACCAAGACGAAGTCGGGAGCCGGCGCCCGATGAGCCCTCCGGACGAGCCGGCGGCCCCACCCGTCGACGGCGACCACATACGCGAGGTCGTACGGTCGACGAACTACGTCACCTGGCGCCGGCAGGGCGGCTGGAACCCCCTCGTGATCACCCGGGCCCAGGACTCGACTTTCTGGGACGACCGGGGACGCCCGTACCTCGATTTCTCTTCGCAGCTGATGGCGACGAACCTCGGCCATCACAACACCGCGGTGGTCGAAGCGATCGCGAACCAGGCGCGAACCCTTTCCTACGCGGCCCCGGGGTTCGCGACGGAAGCTCGGTCGCGCCTCAGCGAGTCACTGCTCGAGGTCCTGCCGAACGGCCTGAACCGGTTCTTCTTCAGCACGTCAGGGACCGAGGCGAACGAGGCCGCGCTCAAGATCGCCCGCGTCGCGACGGGGAGGTCGAAGATCCTCTCCCGACACCGATCGTACCACGGGGCGACGGCTGGATCGATCTCCGTGACCGGCGACCCGCGCCGGAAGCCGGTCGACGGGCTCGCCACCGTGCCGGGGACGGTCTTCGCACCGGACTGCTATTGCTACCGGTGTCCCTTCGGGTTGACCTATCCCTCTTGCGACATCGCCTGCGCCGAGTTCGTGGATGAGCAGCTGACCCGCGAGGGCGATGTGGCCGCGATGATCGTTGAGCCCGTCGTCGGGACGAACGGCGTCCTCGTGCCGGTGCCCGAGTACCTCCCGCGCCTGCGGGAGATCACGCGGGCGCACGACGTCCTGTTGATCGCGGACGAGGTGATGAGCGGCTGGGGCCGCGTCGGGGAGTGGTTCGCGGTCGACCACTGGAAGGTCGTGCCGGATATCCTCACCACCGCGAAGGGGATCACGGGCGCCCACATCCCACTCGGCCTCACCGCCACGACCGCCGCCCTGCACGATACGTTCCGGGACCGGTACTTCCCGCACGGTCACACCTACGAGGCCCACCCGCTCACGCTGGGCCCGGCCGTGGCCGCGATCGGGGAATACCGCCGGTTGGGCCTGCTCGAGAAGTCCCGGCGGGACGGCGAGTACCTGCTAGCTCGACTATTGGAGATGCAATCCCGTCATCCGTCGGTCGGGGAGGTCCGTGGCCTCGGACTTTTCGCGGCGGTCGAGCTCGTCCGGGACCGAGAGCACCGCATCCCGTTCAACACCGATGACGACAAGCTCGCGGGACGGCCCCTGATGGCCGAGCAGGTCGCGGCGGCGATGATGAAGGAGGGGGTCTTCTGCGTCGCCTGGGTCTCCCATCTGGTCATCGCCCCGCCCCTGATCGTGACGCGCGAGGAGCTGGACCGGGGCCTCGAGGTCTTGGACCGCGCCCTGAAGGTCTCCGACGCCGAGGTTCGTGCCGGACCCGCCGGTTGAGACCGGACGGGCCTAGAACCACCGCGTGGTCACAACCTTCTTTCGAGTGTAGAACTCGATGGCGTCCCGGCCTGTGGCGTGCAGGTCCCCGTAGAAGGAACCCTTCCAGCCGACGAAGGGGAAGTACGCGGCGGGGGCGGGCACGCCGACGTTGACCCCGACCATGCCGGCCTCGATCGCGTGCACGAACCGCCGGGCCGCACCGCCGTCGCGGGTGAAGATCGCCGCCGCATTCCCGAACCGAGAGGCATTGGCGACGCGGATCGCCTCCTCGAGGGAGCCCACCCGGACCACCGAGAGCACCGGCCCGAAGATCTCCTCCTGCGCGATGGCCATGTCGGGACGGACCCGGTCGAACAGGATCGGGGCGACGTAGAAGCCTTCCTCGCCCTTCGGGCTCCTTCCTCGTGCCGCGACCACGGCGCCCGCCCGCTCCCCCTCCTGGATCCAGCGTAAGATCCGGTCCCGGTGCTCGGCCCGGATAACGGGTCCGACCTCGGCCGACGGGTCGGAGACCGGACCGACCTGGATTCCCTGGACGGCCGCGGAGAGCCGCCGGACCAGTTCATCGGCCCCCGGCTCGACGGCCACCACGACGCTGCCCGCCAGGCACCGTTCCCCCGCTTGCCCGAACGCACTGGACACGACGGCCGGGACCGAACGGTCGAGGTCCGCATCGGGCATCACA
>JASHXS010000002.1 GCA_030043405.1 Thermoplasmata archaeon
GGCGAGTAAGGACGTATCGAGCGGCAGGTTCGGACGGAAGCGGTCCAGGTCCGCGCCGAGCGGGATCGCCCGAGTCGGGGGGCACCGTGCGCCCAACCGACCTCGCAGTTCTTGGGCCATCGCTTCGTTCAGCGCGATCAACCCGTCCGTCGCGCACATCAGTCGGTCGTCGAGCGTTCGATAGGTGAGTCGACGCAGCGTGGCCCGGAGCACGGAGTCGAACTGCAAGGTCGTCGGGGTGGGATTGTGTACCGTGAAGCTCGACGGGATCGAGCGAGCCCGCGCGAAGCCCAGGGTCCCCCACGCCGTCGCGTTGGTGTGGACGCTCAGGATGTCGGGCCGGCGCTCCTCGATCAACTGGCGCGCCACGCGCGTGGCGGCCGCGGCCCCGATGGTCTGGCCGACGGCGACGACGGGGTAGGCGGACTGGATGCGGAAGTCGAACGCGGGCAAGGCGTGGACCGTCACACCGTCCGCAAACGTCGCGCCGGGTCCGACGCTCGTGACATAGTCGACCTGGGCCCCGTTCCGCGCCAACGCGGAGGCGAGCTGGTAGGTGTGGCGCTCGACTCCCCCCCCGTATCGAGGGGGTACCGGGATGGCGCCGCTGTTCAGGAGCAGGATCCGCACGCGTGCCTCCCGTCGCGAGCTCGGGGTTGGGGGTCTCCCTCGGGGCGACTAGGACCCCAGGCGCTCGGCGAGCCCGACCGTGGAGTCCGAAAGGCTGCGCCACTTGCCGGAACCTCGCGCCAGGAAGTCCTGGTACGACGCGTTGCAGCCGATGTCATCGCTGGCGAGCAGCCCGCCGGGCCGGAGATGAGGCTCCGCCCAGGTGAATTCGAACATCATGTGGTCGTACGTGTGCAAGGAGTCGTGGAGGAAGAGGTCGAGGGGTCGGTCGATGGTCGGGAGGATCTGCTCGGCCGGCCCGATCCGGAGGTCCCAGCGCTCCCGGAGTTCGGGGGGCACCACCCAGCCGACGGGGTGCCCGGCTTCGGTCGGCCCCCCGATATCCACCGAGAGCAGGGTGCCGTGGCCATTCTCCCGCAGGGCTTCGAGCAGGAAGGTCGAGGAGACCCCTTGGTCGACGCCGGTCTCGAGCACCCAGGCGGGGCGCATCCGCCGCACGAGGAGATACAGCAGCGCATCCTTGGCCTTCGGGCCCGGGTACCCGACCGGGTGGGACCGGCCACTGGCTCGGTACCCCGCGGAGAGCCGCTCCCGCGTCGCCCGTTCGATCTCCATCAGCCGCCCGACCGGATCGGTCGCCCCTTCGACCCGGAGCTGGGAGGCCAGGTACATCGAGGCGAGCGCGAAGCTCGCTTCGTCGCGGTCCGCGAGCACCAGCCGCTCTTCCGACGGCCGACGCTGCAGCGTCACCTGGGCGGGTCGGCGACCCCCGAGGTACCAACGAGCCAGACCCAGGAGCGCACGCGGACTTTTCCGCCAGGCCCGGGAGCTGCCGTGGAGAATCCCCCACGTCGTGAGCTGTAAGGGCGCCAGGCCCGGGGTCGGCTCCGGGGAGACGGGAAGGACGGACGGGGCCGACATGCCACCCGTTCAGGCCGCCACCCGAGCGAGCAGGGTCGCCACGGCGTGGGCCGGAGTGTACTCTTCGATCGAGGCCCGACACGCGGTGCGATCGTCCACCGTCGGAGGGTGGGTGAGCAGCTCTCGACAGGCCCGGAGCAGTTCCGGATACGTGCGGAAGAAGCGCACCCCCGGGTTGCCCCGGAGTTCGAGCCCGGGTCCCTGCTCCGGGCGCGTGATCACCGGCGTCCCGCAGGCGAGGGACTCCAACGGGATCATCCCGAGGGCCTCGTAGTCGAACAGGAAGAGCGTGGCCCGGGCCGTCTGCAGCAGGCGCACCAACTCCGGCTCCTCCAGGAAGCCGCGGTAGTCGACTCCCTCGAGGCTGCGGGGCCCGTACGCCACGAGGGGAACGCCATCGGCGCGGAGGCGGCGGGCGAGCGCCGGGTCGTGGCCCCCAAGGCTCGCGGTCGGGAGGGCCAGGTAGCCGGAGGTTCCCTCGCTGACGACGGGGCCCGGCCCGAACGTGCGAGTGTCGATGCAGGCGAGATTCCCGTCCGGGGTCCAGCCGTACAAGGCTTCGAGGAGCGAGGCCGTCCAGCGCGAGTTGACGAAGCGCTGGTCGAAGAGGCGCAGGCGCTCGCGTTCGCACCAGTGGAGCAGGGCGTGCAGCGGCGCGAGCAGCTCCCGTATGATCGGGTACGGTCGATTGTGGCGCAGCAGGTACACCCCGTCGACGAGGTCGAGGATCAGTACGCTGACGCTCGGCCGGCCGGCCGGTCCCCCCGGCCAGGCTCGAACGTATTCGGCGAGCCAGTGGCCCTCGTTCCCGCCCACCAAGATGTGGGCGATGGGTCGCTCCTGGTGGCTTCGGAGGAGGTAGGACGCGACCTCGCGGTCGAGCCGGCGCCGGAACTGGCTGATCAGGAAGCGGGACATTCGACGACCCCGAGGGGGTCGGAGGTGGAGCGCCTCGACGGAGACCCCCGGCGCCAGACGCCGGGCGTCGTCGACGGCGCCACGAGTCGCTGACCAGGCGACCACCGACACGTCGAACGTCCGGGCCAGTTCGGCCGCGATCGCCAGCGCGTGGCGGTTGCCCTGGATCTCCTCGAGCAGGGGCACCACCACCACGAAGCGCGACCGGCTCGCGGCCCCGTCGGCGGCCGGGGCGGCCGGCGCCGACCGGCCCTGGTTCATCCGGACTCGTGGGACTGGTCGATGGGCGCCGACGACACGCGGCCCGCCAAGGCATCGGCGACCGAGCGCTGGCTGCGGCCCGCCCACTGCGAGAGCAGGCGCAGGTAGTGTTGGGAGATCGCGGCGTCGACCCGGGCCGTCGCCTTCTTGCTCTCTCCCGGGGCCTCGACGCGAGGCGAGGGAGCCCAACGCGCCGCGATCGCCCGGGGCCACATCTCGCGGATGGCGGCGGCGAGTTCGACCGGGGTCGGGATTCGTTCGAGGAGCGTGAGCCGTCCCTCCGCCGCCCCTTCCGGCGCCGATGCGCTCGGAGAGACCAGGAGCGACGGACAGCCGGAGGCGAGCGCCTCCGAGACGGTGATCGGGAACCCTTCGTTCTCGGAGACCAGCACGTACAGGGTCGCGGCCGCGTACAGTTCACGAAGCTCGGGGTCGGTCACCTGGGTGAGCAAGTGGACTCGGTCACCCAGACCGAGTTCCTGGGCCTGGCGGACGTACTCCGCATGGTACGGCCCATCGCCCACCACGACGAGCCGGAAACCGTCCGATAGGTGGTTCATCGACTCGACCAGGAGGTCGAATCGCTTGCGGCCGGACTGCTGGCCCACGGACAGCAGGAAAGGCCGTCCGATGAGCCCGGCCGGGGATGGCAGGCGCGGCGCCGCGCTCGGGGCCCTCAGCTCTTCGGGCGACGGGGCGGCGGGCACCATGACGCACAGCTTGTGGGCCGGAACCCCCTGCGCCTGGAGCTCGTTCGCGATGACCTGGGAGGCGCAGAACACGTGGGTCGCGAGCTTGACCGCGATCCGTTCCATGATGTCGTTCCATCCGAATCGGACGAGGCGGTCCATGATCCCGCGACCCGACCGATGCGCGAACAGCCCGTCGTGGAGGTAGTAGATGACCGGAACGGTCGGATGGCGGAGCCGGAGCAGGATCGTGGTCAGGCTGGCGTTCGAGAGGACGGCCTCGGGATGTTCGGATTTGACCACCCGAAGACCGACACGGGTGGCGGCCGCGAGCCGAACCAGCTGGTTGACCATGTACGAGAGGGCGATCGCCCGTGGTCGACCCGCTTGGTACTCCAGGACGTCGCCCCGAGTGACGGGAACGACCTGGACCTTCGATTCGCCGCCCGGGCCGGGGTTTCCGACGAACGCGACCTGCAGCCCCTCGCGGGCCATCAGGCGCGCATGCCGGAGCGCGAGCGTGTCCGCTCCGCCCCGGGAGGGGCCGAAAACGGCGGACCCGCGAGAAACGACCAAAAGGTCCATCGGCAGGGCAAGCCCGCGGCGGTGGAAATAAACTCTTGTCCGAAGCCGAGGGAGGGGTACGTCCCGTCATGACACGGTGTTTCCCCCGCCCGCCCCGTCGCGCCCCCGGATTATACAGCGTCCGACACCGGGGCGAGGGTGACGAGCCCCTCGGGTTCGGGCGCCCCCGTCGAGGACGAAGTATCACGCGTGTCGCGCTCGAGGCGACTCTTCATCTGCCCCGCCCTCGTCGTGCGAGCCGCCAGGACTTCTAGGATGGATTCCCCGGATGCGGGGAGCACCGGCTCCTCGGGATGGTTGTCGGTCCTCCGGTTCCTCCGGACCCACTGGGTGTGGGTGGTCGGGCTGGTCGGCTACGGGACCTTCGCCCTCGTGACCCTGCGCGGGGACTTCGGGGGGGGTGGCAGCTTACCCCAGGGGACGAACGCCCTCAACACCTACACCATCTACGTCTTCCAGCAACGGTACGGCGCGACCACCTGGCTCGCCCCGTTCACGGATTGGGGACAGCCGAATCCGTACTACCCGGGGCTCGACCCGAGCAATCTGATCGCCTATGCCCAGCTCCTCGGACCGACCCAGTTCATCCGGGCCTCCGAGTTCGTCGGGTTCCTCGGCGCGGGCCTTTCCATGTGCTGGGCGGTCCTTCGGCTGGGAGGCCGCCCCGGGCCCGCCCTGGTGGCGGGTGCCTTCTACATGCTGCTCGCCCAGACGCCCGAGTTCTTCGAAGGCCACATCCCCTTCATGCTCAGCCTCGCGCTCGGCCCGGTCTTCTTTGTCCTCGTCTACCTCTTCTTCCGGGGTCCGACGCTCCGTCACGGTCTCGCGCTGGCCCTCGTCCTCTTCCTGCTCGCGACGGTAGGAGACCTGGGCTGCCTCTACCGGTTCCTCTTCTTCGGCCTCCCGATGGCCGGCCTGCTGGTCGTCCTCCGGTTCCGGGACCACCCGTACGGGCGGCGGGAGATCGCGGCCATCGGCTTCGGGCTCGGGCTGTTCCTCCTCCTGCTCCTGCCGTGGGCGGTCACCTCCCTCGCCGGCGTCAACCCGCAGTTCACGACCGGGATCACCGTCACGACCGCGGCGTTCGCCCAGACCGGCGGCCAGAGTCTCTACCTGGCGTTCATGGGATTCATCGCCGACCACTCGTACACGATCCTGATCTACCACCAACAGACGTACGCCTACGCCTTCTCGCTGACCGGGCCGCTCTTCCTGCTCCTACCCGTCGCGGTGGGGGCGTACGCCGTCTGGTTCGGACGTCGGCTCGAACTCCTGCTCTATCTGAGCGGACTCGTCGCGATGCTCTTCTCGACGGGTACCGAGTACCCGGGCGTCTCGTCGCTGAACCAGTGGTTCTACACGCACATCCCGTACTTCTCGTCGGACGACGCGCTGTTCCACTGGAACATCTACTACGTGCTCGTCCTCGGGCTCCTCCTGGGCTTCGGGCTCTCCCGTTTCGAAGGATGGGTGGAGCAGGCGCGCCTCCCCGCCACCCGACCCGGTACGACCCCGGGTCCCCGCTCCCCCCCGCGCCCCAACTGGTGGACGTCGGGGGGTGGGACGTCCCGTGGGCTCCGCCCACCCTTCGCCGCGGAGCGGCGCCGGGCCGCGATGGTCCTCGTGGTCGGAGTCCTGCTGGTGTCGACGGCCCTGCCCCTCGTTCAGAACTGGGAGGACGTGAGTCGACCCGTCGGGACGTTCCAGTACCCGAGCGCCTACACCACCGGTTTCCAGTACGTGGCCACCCAGCCGGATCTGGGCGGAGTCCTGAGCGTCCCCTTCGGCAACATCTACGAACGCACCCCGTGGGGTGGGGTTTCCCTCAGCTCGCAGCTGTATGGAGGCTCCGTCCTCGACCGCAACCTCAACATCTTCGAAGCCGGGACCCCGTACTCCCTCCGCCTCGACCTGCAGGTGGGCGACGGCCTCAACGGGTACACCAACAATCTCTCGAAGTTGCTCGCGGCGACGAACACCCAGTTCGTCGTCGGGACCCAGTATCCGAACTGGGACCAGGCAAGCGATGCGCTCTACAACCCGATCATCCAGTATGAGGGCCTGCTCGCGCAGCGCGGGCTCGGCGCCCCCGTCGAGCCCGGCGGGTACGAGACGGTTTACCCAGTGCCCGACCCCGCCGGGAATCTTTCGGTCTTCTCCCAGTACTACATCTACGATGGCGGCGAGAGTCTGGTCAACGAGATCCTCGACCAACCCTGGTACAACGGGACGCAGGCGCTCGTCGCCTGGGGTGACGTCCAGGGCAAGGACGCTTCGGTCCTGCTCGAGCACGCGGCGGCGTTCATCGCCACGCCCAGCGCCCTCGCGAACCTCACGGCGGCCGACTGGGCCGCCCTGCGGGCCGGGCCGACGCCGATCTGGGGGCTCCTCAGCAATCCCGATTTCGCCCCCGACACCATCCAGCAGTACACTAACTACTGGAACGCCAGCAATGCCCGCGACTTCGGCGCGCGGTACTCGGACACGCCCCTCGTCAGTCACGCCTTCGCCCCTTCGCTCGTCTCCGAGGGGTACGACGTCGCGAACGTGACCCTTCGAGTCGCGGGGCCCCCCGGCGCTCGGTTTACCCTCGAGGCGCCGAGTGACACCGACTTCAACGGGACCGTCGGCGAACCGGTCGCCCCCGTCGCGGACCTGCCGTACGGGAACTCCTCGGTGGTGTCGGCCGGCTCGAATCCCCGGGACCCCCTTCCGTCCAACGGCACCCTCGCGTGGAACAGCGCGGACGGGACGACGTACCTGGCGTGGAGCCCGGGTCCCAACAACTCCACCTACATGGCGCTCGACTTCGCCTACCAGAATCTCAGCCGCTACCAGGGGATCTCCCTCACCTTGAACGGTCCTCCGCTGAACGCCTCGGCGCTGGAGCTGCAGCTCGTGCTCTCGCAGGCCACGCTCACGGTCCCGGGGTACGTCTCGAACGTGTCGACCGACGGCTCCGCTACGACCTACTCCTTCTACTTCCGGGACGCCATCGCCCCGGCCTCCGCCCCGATCGGGTTCAACCCCGCCAACATCACGGCGAGCCTGAAGGACCTCCGCCACTTCGTGGTCGTACTCCCGACGACCGACCACCGGTCCAGCTACATCTGGAGCAACTTGACGGCGTTCGACAACCAGGCGAACGGGTTCTACCTGATCTCGACCGGGAGCCACCCCGTGGACCCGAGTGCGCCGTGGACGATCTCCACGAGCCCGCTGGTCCGATTCGATACACTGGTCGCCCAGATGGGCCCGACGGTGCCCGCGACGCCCCCGCGGCAGGACGTCTACGCGGCGCAGTCGTCGGTCGTCGACCAGCAGGCGACCCTGGCGGGGAGTGGGTGGTCCGTGGTGCAACTGGGTCAAACCTACTCCTCCGCCTGGACCCTCCAGGGTCCGCTCGACTTCCAGGACCACCTGGTCGTCAACGTGGGGCTCAACGGTTGGCTCGTCGACGCGTCGGGCCCCGTCGTCGTCCACGTGGTCTACACCGGGAACGTGTCGGCCCTCTGGGGGAGCGTAGGGGAAGGGATCGGCCTCGTGGGTTTCGTCGCCGCCGTCGTGGTGTACCGACGGTGGCCGCTCCCCGGTCACGGATTCCGACGAACTCGACCGAGCCCCGGCCCTACCGATTGACGCTGCGGCCGCCCGGATCCCCGGGCCCCGGGACTACGCCTTCGCGGCCTTGCCCTTGGAGGCGGGCGGGCTCTTCGACTCCGAGTAGCCACACCGCCCACACGAGCGGCGGTCGGCGTGCTCGGCCAGGAAGGTCCCGGGACCGCACTT